>JAGZRP010000102.1 GCA_018381595.1 Bacillota bacterium | reverse complement strand
CAATCGACAAGGTATCTATTCCTAATGACTTTGCCATCTTCGCACAGGCAATTGTATCTGCTGTTTCTCCTGATTGGGATACAAAAATAATTAATGTCTTATCCCCTGCAAAAAATGGTTGATAACGAAATTCACTTGCATATTCAATTTCCACTTTTTTATTTCCTATCTTTTCAAATAATGTTTTACCAACCAAACCCGCATGATATGCACTTCCACATCCTACAATTTGAATTTTACGATATTTCTTAAATCGTGGACAACGGTGAGAGTTTTTTCGCTCATAGTATTTAAATAACTGTTTTAATACCTTTTCTTCTTCATGAATTTCTTTGTTCATATAAAAGTCATAATCTTCTTTTGAATTGACTACTTCTTTTTCTTTTAATACCATGATTTCTTTTCCTACTTGATCCCCGCTTTGATTGTAAATCATCATTTCATCAGGAGAAACCATACCGTATTCTAAATCATTTAAAATCATATATTGTTTTGTATTTTCTTTAAAAGCTGTATAATCACTTGCGACAAACACTTCATTTTTTCCTACCCCAATCAACAATGGAGAATCTTTTTTGAGAACATATAAATGTTCATGATCATCTTCATTCAATAAAACCACACTATAGCTACCAACAATTACACGGATAGATTCTTGTAAAGCCATTTTCATATCGCCCGTTTTTTTATAATTATTATCAATCAACGCAGCTAGTACTTCAGTATCAGTATCTGAATAAAAACGTTCTCCTTCTTTAATAAGAAAATTTTTAATTTCTTCCATATTTTCAATGACACCATTATGTACTAGTGTAATTTTTCCATGTTGATGAGGATGAGCATTTAAAACACTTGGCTCTCCATGAGTCGCCCATCTTGTGTGACCAATCCCTATTTTGGAATTCACTGTTCTGTCAACACTTTTTTCTAAATTTTCTAATCTTCCAGAAGCTTTTATCAATTGAATCTTTTTACGATAAAAATAAGCAATTCCTGATGAATCATACCCTCTATACTCTAATTTTTTTAAGCCATTCATTAATACATGAATTGTTTTCTCTTTTGAACCAATATATCCTATGATTCCGCACATATAACCTCCTTTATAGTATGATATATGCTTTGTTATAATCTTGATTTTATTTTTTGTCATATATCTTACGATTACTATTACCGTAGTAGAATCCGCCGAAATTTCGATACTACTAATCCTCGTCAACCAATATGGTTCTGGCGCTAATAAAAACTATCTCCTTCCCATTTTTTACTTTATTTTATTATATATAAATTTCCTTTTTTTGACAAACTAGTTATTTTTTTCATTCATTTGCATTTTCTTATAATAGAATTATCTGGTATAATGAGCTATGTAGAAATAAGGTGTTACAATGAAACAAATAGAAATGTTATTTCTGCTTTTTATGATTTACTCCTTTTTAGGATGGATGATGGAAGTAGTATGTTGTTTTTCCATATCAAAAAAAATCATTAATCGTGGTTTTTTAATTGGACCCTACTGCCCTATTTATGGATTTGGTGCTTTATTTATTACACTCTTTTTAGATTTGATTCCATCTAAAAATCCTATTTTTATTTTTATTACTTGTATTTTAATTTGTTCTTTCTTAGAATATAGTACAAGTTATATTTTAGAAAAAATATTTCATGCCAGATGGTGGGATTATAGTGATAAAAAATTTAATTTAAATGGTCGTATTTGTTTAGAAACTATGGTTCCATTTGGTATTTTAGGACTTCTTATTTATTATATCACGAATCCTATTTTCAAAGATATTTTAGGAAAACTAAGTGCAAATGTACTTTCTTTTACCTCTTCCACGATATTATTCATAGTAATAATTGATATATTACTTTCTCTGCAAGTATTAATCCATTTTCGTTCTTTAGTTCATTTATCAGGGAATAAAGATCATACAGAAGAAGTGCGTGCATTAGTTCGTAACCAGATTCAAAAACATCGTCGTGTTCATAAACGATTCTTACTTGCTTTTCCAAACATATCAAAAAAAATCAATTCATTTATCAAAAAAATTAAATTATAGCATATAAGGTGATTAAAAATGATAGTTTTAAAAAAGAAAAAGGAATTGTCACAAGAAATGATTGATGCTTGTGAGCGACTTGTTTCTGATACATTTTATGACCAAGAAAAATGTGGCTTGGTTTCTCGTTTTCAAACGATGTTAAAAGACGGAGATGAAGTTCTTTTATACGATATAGATGGTGAAATCCAAAGTTTTCTAATTATTGGTACCCTCAACTCTGTAAATCCAAGTGATATTTTAAAAGAGCCAATTCAATATCATAATAATTTATTCCTTGTGCAACTTGCAGTGGCAAAAAAATATCAACATCAAGGAATTGGAAGTCAATTAATGAAATATGCAATGGATATATATCAAAATCGCGGAATATGTTATCTATGGGTAACGAGTACTAATTATAAAGCAAAAAATTGTTATCAAAAATTAGGATTTGAAGAAATTGGAATTTTTCAAGGAGAATATGAATTTATAAAAAATTATAAGGCTTATCTGATGCGATTGAAATTGAAATTGAAAAATATCCTTCATTTTCATCAAAATAAGCTCAAAATCAGTTGACATAAGGAAAAATGGTATGATATAATTCATTTGTTGTCAGAAATGACATATAATGATTTATGGAGAAATACCCAAGTCTGGTTGAAGGGACCGGTCTTGAAAACCGGGAGGTCGGAAACGGCGCGGGGGTTCGAATCCCTCTTTCTCCGCCATTTAATTTTTTATAATATCGCGGAGTGGAGCAGCTTGGTAGCTCGTCGGGCTCATAACCCGAAGGTCGTTGGTTCAAATCCAGCCTCCGCAACCAATTGGTCCCGTAGTGTAGCGGTTATCACGTTTGCCTGTCACGCAAAAGATCGCGAGTTCGAATCTCGTCGGGACCGCCATTTATGGCTCTGTAGCTCAGTCGGTAGAGCAAGGGACTGAAAATCCCTGTGTCGATGGTTCGATTCCATTCGGAGCCACCATTGTAGAAAAAATAGCTCTTATTTAATAAGAGTTTTTTTATATCAAAATATAAGGAGAAAGCTATGAAACAAAAGAAATTAGTCATTTTTGATTGGGGTGGTGTCATCGAAAGTCATTATCCAGGTGAATATAATATTGAAACTGCAGTTATTAATCTATTTCAAAAACTAGATTCTAAACTTCCCAAAGAAGAAATATTTCCTCTTATTTGGAAAAGTTATATTGATATTTCTGATATCAAAGTCCATACGATTCAAACAATAGAAGAAATGATGCCTTGGTTTGAATACATCAAACAACATAGTGACTTAACATGTGATTTCGAAACATTTTGTAAAGTATATGAGGAAGCGTATGCTGACATTGATTTTTACCAGGATGTCGTTGATTTTATTCATTCATTGAAGGAAAAATGTTATCTTGGAATTCTTTCTAATTTAAGCTACTTAGATAAGGAAAGAATAGATAGCCAAGTAGACTTAGAAAATTTTGACTATGTCTGGCTTTCATTTGCTCTTGGATATGAAAAACCAAATCCAGAAATATATAAGATTGTTGAATCAAATGGAACATTCCCTCCAAGTGATATTTTATTTATCGATGATAGTAAAGAAAATATTGAAGTTGCCAAAAGTAGAGGTTGGAATACTTGTCTGGCAACTGGACACGAGTTGAATAAAATAAAAGAAACTGTTTTAGAATTTATTCATTCTAAATAAAAAATGTTATGGTTAATTCATAACATTTTTTATTACTTCTTACTTTATCTGTTCTAATTCCATGAGTTTCTTTTTAACATTCGGATAATATTTCTTCCAGATTGTTGATACACTTACATCTTGATAAAGAGAAACTTTCTCTACGGATTGATTAATGTTTTTCCCTTGTACTACAATCTCATAATATAATTTATGCTCAATGCCACTTAACTCTTTTAAATGTTTTTCCATTTTATTTAATACTTGTTTCAATTTTTCCTCTATTGAATATAGTTCTTCTTTTTCTTTCATCAAAGAGGTTTCAGATATTTCTATCGCATTGATTCTTAGATGAATCAGTTCTAGAGTCTTTTTTGTATTTATATAATTTTCTATCATGATACAACGCTCTCTTTCCTTTTATTTTATGCAGAAAGTTCATTTTATCGTTGGCGATTGAAACATAAAAAATAAATTATTTTTTAATGAATTATTTTACATTCCTCTTAAAAATAAGCCGAAAACTTCTTTCTCACAGAAGTTTTGTCAATAATTAGCTCTGATTTTTTAAATCCGAAATTTACCACATTATTTTCTATTAACCTTAGCCACTCTTCATTTTTTGAATATATCTCAACATCTACATTATCTGTAATGAATAAGACAAGTTGACAATCACTATTTAAAAATTGTTCATAATCATTAATTGGACTTTTATAATTCTCTGTATTATATATTTGTAAATTCAAAAAAATT
>JAGZRP010000101.1 GCA_018381595.1 Bacillota bacterium | reverse complement strand
AAAGATGGAATGGTAAGTGATTGTGTATTCGCAACATCTTTTTCTTTTTCACCAAATGTATTTCGATATTTTGCAATTCTTTTCATTAATTCTACGGTTGCTTTACTCATACCACTTGCTTTTCCCCAAGTTGGTTTTTTCATTGCAGCATAAATAATTACGTCAGGGTCATCTTTTGGATACATCCCAGAGAAAGAAAATATATAATTATTCTCCCCTGTTTCATAATCTCCTGTTTTTGAACTATATATTTGCGAAGTTCCTGTTTTTCCGATTACATCAAAACCTTCAATAAAATAAGGTGTTCCTGTTGTCCCAGCATCATGATTTGAAATAGTATTATACATAAGTTCCTTCATCTTATCTACTGTTGATTGTTTAATTAACTGTTTACTTTCCTTTTTCTTCCACTTATGAGTTACTTCATCTCTATCATTATCTACTATTTTTTCAATTATTTGTGGTGTTAACATTTTACCATTATTTGCAATTAAAGACATCGATTGTAAATGTTGTACTGCAGTGGTTGTAATTCCTTGTCCAAAGGAAGCGGTAGCTACCTCAACAGGATATTGAAAACGAATTGTACCTGTTTGCTCACGTGGCAATTCTATTCCAGTTGTTTTTCCAAAGCCATACTTGGATAAACAATCTCTCAAATCATTTTTATTAATAAAACGATTTATCATATTACTAACTCCAACGTTACTAGAATATTCATATCCTTTATCAAAGGTTATCTGTCCCCAACCTTTTTTATTCCAATCACTAATTGTATAATCTCCAATTTCAATACTCCCTGAGTGATATGTTGCATTTCCATCATAGGTACCTTTTTCTAATGCACACATATAAGTATAGGTTTTCATAGTAGAACCTGGTTCATATACATAAGATGTTAATGGATTTTCATAGCTCTTAATATCTCTTTTATTAGGATCAAATGATGGGGTTCCACTGGTTGCTAAAATCTTACCTGTTTTCGCATCCATGACGTGTAACATCATCCATTCTGGATGATATTCTTCATCCACTTCTTTTACAGCTGCCTCTACGAATCTTTGAATATTCGCATCTAGTGTTAAATAAATATCTTTTCCGTTTTCAGCAGGAATTCTAGTTTCTTTGGTATCTGGAATTTTATATCCACTACGATCTTGTTGATAAACAACACTTCCATTGATACCTCGTAATAAATTATCATATTTAGATTCAATTCCTAATTCCCCCTGAATCACCGATGAAACAACTTTTTTTCCATTCACGACTTCTTCTAAGTCGTTTTGTTTGGCATATCCAATCACATAAGATGCAAAGTTTCCATTCGGATAATATCGTTTATGACTTTCTACAAAGTCAATACCTGATAAACCTAATGCTTCTACCTCTTCTTTTTTTAATTCACTAATTCCTCTTCCACCTGGACCTAGTTCTACTTGGTAAGCTTTAGAACTTAACAGTTTTAATAAATAATCTTCTGTCATATTTAAAACAGGCGCTAATTTTTGAGCCGTTAATTGTTTATCAACAACATGTTTAGGAACACTTGAGTTTTTACTACGACTTGCATCTAAATAGGCAATGACCGTATAAGAAGAAACATTTAAAGCAAGTGCATTTCCATCTTTATCATAAATAGTTCCTCTGGTTGCATACAATGTTTTTGAAACTGTATTTCTTTTTTTGGCAAATTCATCCATATTAATTCCATATAAATTAGGAGACAAAGATAAATAGGCAAATTGTAAGTATAACAAAAAAATGAGGCCAACAAAGCCCAAAAATATAAATTTAGGAAATTTCCATTGTTTCATATCTTGGCTTTTTCGAACCACATTTCTCACCTCAATTATTGATTAATAATCACGATATTGTCATTATTATATTCAAGACCCATTTCTTTTACAATATCTTTTACTTTGTCAAAAGAAGTTAATTCACTAACTTTCATTGATAAACTTTCATTTTTCTTTTCTTGGTTTGTAATTTCATATTTGGCCTTTTCTACTTCCATCTTTAAATTACCAACGTTCGTACCGCAAAAGATTTGTAATACGACTGTTAAAAAAGCAGCAAACATCGCACTACCATATAATAATCTTTCACCTTTTGTAATACGTGATTGTTTTTTCTTTCTTTTTTTCACAAGTATCCCTCTATTCTTTTACTCTTTCTATTACTCTTAATTTTGCGCTACGAGCTCTTCTATTTTCTTTTAATTCTTCTTCACTTGGATTTACAACTTTTACAACATGATACTTTGGTTCTAATGCTTCTGGTATCATAGGTAAATTTTTCAGTTCTCCCGGAAGTGTACTAACCTCTTTATATTTATTTTTACAAATAGAATCTTCTAAGGAATGGAACGTAATCACACAGACTCTTCCCTCTTTTTTTAATAATTCTAATGCTTGATTTAAAGCACTTTCAAATACGTGTAATTCATCGTTTACTTCAATTCGAATGGCTTGAAATACTTTTCTTGCTGGATGATGGTCTCTTTTGTATTTTTCTGGAACAGAATTTTTAATGATTTCAACTAGCTCTAAAGTACTTTCAATTTCCTTTTCGCTTCTTGCTTTTTCTATATTTCGAGCAATACTAGTTGCATACTTCTCTTCTCCATATACCCGAAAAATACGTACCAGTTCTTCATAAGAATACTCATTTACGACTGTTTTCGCACTTTTTTCGGAATTGGTATCCATACGCATATCTAATTCTGCATCTTTATGAAAACTAAATCCTCTTTCTGTTTCATCTAATTGGGGACTAGATACACCAAGATCAAATAAAATACTATCTACTTTAGTAACACCAAGTTCTTTTAATTTTTCCTTTAAATGAACAAAATTGCTTTTAATAATGGTAAAATTACTACCAATTTCAGAAAGTCTTTTTCTACTAGCAGCAATTGCTTCCTCATCTTGGTCAAAGCAATATAAGTGTCCCTTTGGAATCCGTTTTAATATTTCACTACTATGTCCTCCGTAACCTAAAGTACAATCTACAATGATAGAATCTTCTTTTAGGTTTAAAAATGTTAAACATTCTTTTAATAAAACACTAATATGCATCCTTGTTCACCTACAATTCTAAATTAGAAAACAATTCATCTGCCATATTAGAGAAATTTTCTTCATTTTCTAAAAGTAATGTATCCCAACGTTCTTGACTCCAAATTTCTAAATGGTCGCTCACTCCGACAATCACACAATCTTTTTTTAAATCCGCATAATGAATGAGTGGTGCTTGAATATTAATACGTCCTTGTTTATCAAATTCACAAGCTGTTGCTCCAGATAAGAAGAAACGCATAAAATTACGAGCATCTTTCGTGTTAGGCAATTGTTGATATTTGGTGATAATGGTTTCCCATTGTTCTTTTGGATAAACATACAAGCAATTATCCAACCCTCTTGTCACGATAAAACTTTCTCCTAAGTCATATCTCACTTTAGAAGGAATGGTAATACGCCCTTTTTCATCAATAGAATGATGGTATTCACCCATTAGTAACATAAAATCACCCACTTTGCCCCACTTAGATCCACTATGTACCACTATTCTACCCCATATTTTCATATATGTAAATAGATCTGTGGAAAACTTTTTTAGAAATTTATGACAATTTGTGTAAAGAAGAAAAAGTGAAAATAACTTATGGTCAAAAAAAGAAAACAAAAAAGAGAAGTTTCCTCCTCTTTTTATTTAGCAAACGATAAATGAACCTAATATAATTGCAAGTAAAATGTATAGTACGATTATGATTAGGTAGTTTGCGTTATTACAACCACAAGCTGGTTGTTGTGGAGTTGTTCCTCCACAGTTGTTTTGGCAAGCCATTATATTCACCTCCTAGCGGATTAAATGTATGCTCCAAGTATGATAATTAAAAGAATAAATAATACTAAAACAATAGCAGCGCCAGATACACCAGTATTACACATAAACTCATTCCTCCTTTTTTTCTCTTTTCAAGAATATTTTATGGGAAAATACATAATATGTGATTACTTAAATGTAAATTCTTGTATTTTCTTTATGTTTTTGCTATGATATTATTGTTCGAAAGGAGAATATATGAAAAATAAAAAACTAACAATATTAGGAATTACAATGTGTTCTATCCTACTTTTGACAGCAGGTTGTGGAAAAGTAGCAAAACTAAAAAATGGAAAAGAAGTTGTTGGGAAGATAAAAGGTTATACCATTACAACAGAAGATTTATATAACGAATTAAAAAAACAAGGTGGTTCTCAAGTATTCTTAACGATGGTTGATAACTATATTGCAAATAAGGAAGTAAAAACAGATAAAAGTGCAGAAGATTATGCGGCAAGTCAAATCGAAGCTTACAAAACACAATATGAACAACAAGGTCAAAGCTTTAGTGATGCCCTTGTAAGTGCTGGTTATAAAAATGAGGCAGCATTTAAAGATGAATTAATTTTAAATTACAAAAAGAAAAAAGCATCGTGCCAGAAGTATTA
>JAGZRP010000100.1 GCA_018381595.1 Bacillota bacterium | reverse complement strand
ATTTGCTATGATGAAGGTGGTGATATTATGAAATACTTTGACTATTCAGCAACAACTCCAGTAAATGATGAAATATTAGATACCTTTTGTAAAACTTGTTTACAATATCCTGGAAATCCGAATTCTCTTCATACATTAGGGGTTCAAAGTAAGCATTTCATGGAGCGCGCAACATCACAGATTGCAAAATGTCTAAATGTGAAACCAAGTGAAATTATCTATACGAGTGGGGCAAGCGAGTCAAACAATACTGCAATCAAAGGAATCTGTTTTAAATATCAAAATAGAGGAAAGCATATCATAACTACAAGATTAGAACATTCTTCTGTGATAGAACCACTGGAATATTTAAAAACGTTAGGATTTACCGTTGACTATGCACCATTGTTAGAAGACGGAACGATTGATTTAGAAGCTTTTCAAAATTTAATCAGAGAGGATACCATTTTAGTATCAGTTGCAAGCGTATCTAGTGAACTTGGTATCATGCAACCAATTTCTGAACTTGGTAAAATCATCGAAAACTATCCAAAATGTTTCTTTCACGTAGATATGACACAAACATTTGGAAAAGTTCCTTTTTCCTTAGAACAGATTGATTTGATGAGTATGTCTGCACATAAAATATATGGATTAAAAGGAATCGGATTATTATATAAAAAAGAAAATATTGATATTTTACCACTGATTCATGGAGGAAAAAGTACCACGCATTATCGCAGCGGAACACCAGCATTACCTCTTATCACATCTTTGGCAAAAACAATTCGCATGAGTTTAGAAAAATTAGATACGCATTATCAATATGTTTCTATGTTAAACCGAAAGTTAATTTCAGGATTAAAGGAAATAGATGGAATCAAAATCAATAGTACTAGTGCTTCCATTCCACATATTGTAAATATGAGTATTGATAAAATAAAACCAGAAACACTATTACATGCGTTAGAAGAACAGGAGATATATGTATCCACACAAAGCGCCTGTGCGACGAGTGCGGTATCAATACCTGTTTATGAAATAACCAAAGATGAAGCGAGAGCCAAATCAAGTATTCGAATTAGTTTATCCCATTTAACAACGGAAGAAGAAATTGAAGATTTGCTTTCAGTATTAAAAAAATTAGTAGAAAGTTTGAGATGGTAATATGAAGTATCGAAAAATTGTAGTTGCATTTTTCTTGAGCGTCTTTTTATTCAATCCCTTCCAAAAAGTGGAGGCAACAGACAAATTAAATGTTTATTTATTTCATGGAAATGGATGTCCTCACTGTGAGGCAGAAATTGAATTTTTAGAAAGCATTCAAAGTGATTATCCTTATATGAATTTAATTAAATATGAAATTTGGGAAAACGAAGAAAATCAAGCGCTTGCTGAACAAGTAAAACAGCGCATTGAAAGTTCTAGTAGAGGGGTTCCGTTTTTAGTAATCGGGGATAAGGCATTTACTGGATTTAGTGAAGATAGAAAAAGAGATATCAGAAGAACTTTGGAATATTATGAAACCGAAAAAGCACCGGATCTTGTCGGTGATATTTTAAAAGGAATCCCAGCGGAGAAGAAAGAAAAATTGAAAGCGGAAGAAAAAGTAGAAGTAGAAAAAAAGATAGATTGGGAAAATATTGCGGTCATTGGAGTAATCATTGTAGGGCTTGTTGTTATCATGTTTTTATATTATAATTCAAAAATCAGAAAATAATAATGGAATAGGAGTATGAACTTATGTTAGAAAAATTTAAGAACAATATGTTTTATATAGGAATTTTAATAATGTCTCTAACTTTGTTCTTTGAACATGCATTTCATATAGAAACAGATATAACCTGTTTTATAAAAGGATTTGCATGTGGTCTTGAAATGGTAGGGGTATTTATTTTAATCAAAAATCAAAAATAAAGAATTCATTTTTCAATGAATCCTTTTTTTTGAATGATTTTGTGTTATAATAAGTAGCACAGAAAAGCAACAAAGAAATAGGTGTTTGTGTGAAAATAAGTGTAGTAATTCCTGTATACAATGCAGAAAAATATTTGAACCGATTAATCGCAAGTCTTCAAAGACAAACTTTTTCTGATTTTGAAGTGATATTTGTTGATAATGGTTCGACAGATAAAAGTAGGGAAATCATAAAACAATATGTCAATGATAGAATATTATTATTAGAAGAACCGTGTTTAGGAGTCAATTGTGCTAGAAAATTAGGTTTTCAACATGCCCAAGGAGAATATATTTATTTCGTAGATGCAGATGATTATTTAAGAGAAGATACATTAGAAATATTTGCAAATACAAGTAATAAAACCCATGCTGACTATATTATTTGTGATTATATCTATGAATATGATAAAAAGAGTAAATACAAAAGAGGTTTTTCCCATCTTTCCTCGGAACAATGGATTACAGAGAAAAGTGATTTCATTTATGCTTCCACTGCTTTATGGAATAAAATCATAAAAAAAGAATGTGTAGAAGAAACAGATTTTTTTGATTCTAATTATTCAGAGGATTTTGTGATTATAATGAAATTATTACAAAGAGTAAATTCCATTTATTATATTACGGAACCATTATATTATTATCAAAAAAATATAGGGAGTTTAAGTAATCAAAATTTAGATAATATACGTCCATTTTATGATTTATTGCTTTCTATGAATGCTGTATATGATGATTATCAAGATAGTTTATTAGAAGAAATAGGAGAATATTTAATTCTTTCTCATTTATTAAGACATTATATCAAAGCTTCTATGTTAAAAAATGAAATGATGCGTTCTGATTTATTGATACATTATCAAGACTTATTATCTGAATTAAATTATGAAAATAATGAATATTTTAAAAAAGATAAAGCTTTAAAAATTATGGAACTGGTTCGTATGAACCCTAAATTATATGAAATATTATGTACAGAATTTTTTCAAAACTTACTCCCTAAAGGAATTAAAATCTATCAAAGGGTGAAGAAAAAATAAAGCCTAACTGAATTTATTTTCAATTAGGCTTTTTCAATTTTATTCAACTTCTATTTTTTCTAAATGAACTTGACTCTCTTTTTTCTGTAACCAATCTTTGCCTTCAACGAGTCTTGTAGTTAGCATTGCACTGACACTATCTCCTGTAACATTAAGACAAGTAGCAGGTGGGTCTACTAACCACCCAATGGTTGCGATAATTGGAAATGCACTCGGTGGGAATCCATAGAGACTGACGATTAACATTTCACCAATGAGTCCTCCCCCAGGAATTCCACTCATTACAACTGCACTTAATACAGCAATTAAAATTGCAGTAACAATGGTAAATGTTCCCGTAAATGGTTTTCCAAAGATACTAAATAGGAAGACAATTTTTAAAATTGCTGCCATAGCACTACCTTCCATATGCATAGTTGCTCCAAGTGGTAGTGTTACTTCACGAATATCTTTTGGAACTTCCATCTTTTCTGTTTGTTCTAAATTTGTTGGAAGACTTGCAAGAGAACTTTGTGTTGCAAGGGAAGTAATGGTAATAGGAAATTGATGTTTATAAAATAAGCGAATCCCTTTTTTCCCTCCAGAAATATAAGCATATAGTGTATAAAAAACAAAGAAGTATACAACACACATGATATAGTAAATGACCATAGATTTCGCATAACTACCAATTAAGTTTGGTCCAAATTCTCCAATTAAACTTGCAAAATATGCCATTAATCCGATAGGTGCATAATACATGATGATACTTACGATTTTCATCATAATTTTTGATAATTGATCCAATGTATGTGCCACTTTTTCTCCTGTTTTTCCAATGAGACTTGTTCCAATTCCAAAAAGACAAGAGAAAATAATAAGTGGTAACATGTGTTCTCTTGATAATAAACTAGAAAAGTCAGTTACGGTTAATGCTTGAACCACTTGTTCTCCAAAATTAGATTTTTGAATCGCTTCTCCTGCTTTTAATACAATATTGCTATTTCCAACTGGATCAATGACTAAAAGAACAATAAGCATAATAATTGCTGCAATAGCACTCGTGGAAAAGAAGACGAAAAATAAATATTTTAAAATTCTTCCAAGTCGTTTCATATCCACCATATTCGCAACACTACTACTAATCGTAAAGAAGACCAGTGGTACTACGATAGTGTACATTAAATTTAAGAAAACATCTCCAAATGGTTTTGAGACACTTGCATCTTTTCCTAATACAATTCCTAAAATACTACCAATGATGATAGATAATAGTAAAATAATTGGAAAAAGATAAGGTCTTAATTTTTTATTTTTGAAAAATTTCATAAATACCTCCTAATAAAGATTATGTAAGAACAATCATTTCATACTTTTTTTCTACCATATTTGACACAAAATAGGAGTTGTGATAATATATGACACGACTAAAAAGTGGGGGAATACTATGAAATTTGTGAAAGAACCAAAAAAAGATCCAGTATTTTATTCTGGATTTGAATGGAAGATAGAGAAAAAGGGATCATATCAATCAAAGCCGATTATGATTCAAAAAACAAAACCAAAACAAAAAAAA
>JAGZRP010000099.1 GCA_018381595.1 Bacillota bacterium | reverse complement strand
TTTCCAATTCAATAATATGAATTCCCCTATCTTCTTTTTGATAATCAAGTGCTAGTTCTTTTAAAAGTGCTTTTACTTCTTCAAATGGCTTTTCGATGATTTCAGTCATTTCTGCAATTGTAATCCCCTCTTCTCCAGAGATAAACAATAGTCCTTCTACCACTGCTTTTAAATTCATCTTTCCCTCTCCTTTGCTGTTAACACAATTTGTTCAAAATTATGTTCTTGTTTTAGACTCACTTCTTGTTTTTTTGCTAAATCTAAAATAGATAAAAAGGTAACAACAATATATTCTCGATTCCATTCTTCAAACAATTCTTGAAAAGCAATTTGCTTTTTTTGTTTTAATATCGTTCTAATTTCATGACTTCGATCAGAAACAGAATATTCGCGTTTTGTTACTTTGGTATGTAATGGTTTTTCAAATTCTTTTTTCTTTAATAAATTTTGAAACGCTTCTAATAATTTATCTAATGTAATATCATCGGATAATGATGTATTTTCTTTTTGAAATTCTTTTAAGTTACTTGGTTCTTTGGTATAGATTAAACTTCTTTCTTCTTCCAATTCACGTAATTTCGATACCATATTTTTATATTGCTGATATTCCAATAATCTTTTAATCAAACGTTCTTGTGCATTTTCTTCAAATTCATCTTCATCTTCCTTCTTTTTTCTTGGAAGTAAACTACTTGATTTCATTTCGATTAATTCTGCTGCCATACTTAAATATTCACTGGCGATATCTAAATTCATTTCTTCTTGTTTTTTAATATAATCTAAATATTGCTCTGTAATCGTTGCAACATGAATTTCTTCAATTTCAATATTATTTTGCTTAATCAAGTGCAACAATAAATCTAAAGGTCCTTCAAAGGTATCTATTGTGACTGTATAATCCATCCTTACCACTCCTAATATTTATTATATCATGGAATGAAAAAAGAGGTAAATAGTTATTTCCCTCTTCTTATTTTAAATGAAATGTTTTTGGGGCATAATGATAAACCAAATACAATGCCACCAATGCATAAATAATTGCAAAGGCAATCACAAAGATTGCAAAAATAGGAGTTGGTACTTTCATTTGGATACAGAAGTATGCAACTAGATAAGTAACACTACTAACGATTGAGTAAAGCATACCTTTTTGTTCCATGTTAATATTATAAGGTTGTAATAAATAATACATCACCAAATAATGAACAGAAAAGAAAACATACATTGCAATAATAGATATGAAAAGTAAAAAGTAATTAAGTGGTTGTGATGTTCCACCCGATAAATAAAGTAAAATTGGTAAGCCTAATGCAATAACAATCGTTGGCGGAAAATTAATTTTTAAAATAGTCTTTAATCTTGTTTTAAATAAATTTAATATGACATCTGCTTTTCTATAAAAACGATAAGCAAGCATACTATGATCACAGTTCATAAACATCGCTTGTGTTATGACACTTCCTCGATTTGAAAAATACATAATAAATACAAAATAAGGAAGGAAAGTCATTAATATTCGATTCAATCTCTCTCCCATTACAGGAATAACAACAACAGAAATTCCTGCTACAACGACCAATACCAAATAGATAATTGCCATTCGATAAGCAGATTTTGTTAAAATAGAATGATGACGAGTCACAAATAATTCGTTAAAATACTCATATCCTTTTTTAGAAGTATTTATGCTTCTTCCCTCATCTATCATTTTCTCATATTGCTTCTTTTGCATTTCCTTTTGGTTTGACTTTGTCCCAAATAAAACTACATTAAACGTAAATTCACTACGATATAAACGATAATAAATTTCTGTTTTCTTTAAATATGGAATCGCACATAAAAGTGCAATAAGAAAAAGAATTATTGCGATAACTGAAAACAGAATTGGGGTTACAAGGATAGGAATAAATGGAAGTCCATAAGCACATCCAAATAAAAGTAAATAAAATGGTAACATAATATACCAATTATTTAAGATCATTTTTTTCTTCCATTCATAATACTTTAATGCAACCATAGCTCCAATTAGTTTTGCTGAGATATGGAATAAGATGAAAATAGGAAGCAAATAAAATGGTAAATGAAAGCCAAAAATAGCAATCAAATATACAGGTAAAAATCCAACCATTTGTTCTATGAGATCAAAGAAAAAACTAAATAAGGCGTATTTTTTAGCATTTACTCGCATTAAAGTAACCGTATAGTATTTTTCTTTGGAAGCGGAAATCATCTCATTATTACAGAAAGCTCCCATAATTGTTAAGAAGAAATAAACAGTTAATAATATATTTCCATCTTTACTTTTTAACGATGATTGAAATAAGAAAATCATTAACAGTGCATATAATATTTTTCTTAAAAATAAACCTACAATATGAAATAGAATAGATATTACTTGAAAAACAGATTTTAATCCATCATTTCCATATAACGATTGTGGAATCCAATTTTTGATAATTGGAATTTGTTTGAAACGGTAAATGAGTGTATTGGTATCATAAGCAATTCTTAAATTTAATGTCTGCATGATAAATTTAAGCATGGTCTTCTCCTTTTAATGCTTCAATTATCTTCTCTTTAAATTCCTCATTGTCTAAATGATTTCTATTTACTCTTTCCAGTTTCCCTTGATTTAACAAAACAATTTCATCACATAGGTCAAGCGCCAATTCCATAATATGAGTTGAAAAAATTAAAATATGTTCTTTTTTCATTTCCTTTAATAACTTTTTCATCTCTTCTGCTACCACAACATCAAAAGATGTCAGTGGCTCATCTAACAAAATAATTGATGGATTCAAAATTAAATAGATTAACATCTGCATTTTATTTTTCATCCCGTGAGAATATTCTTTTAACAATTTATCACGATCTTCTACTTCAATTTTAATAAAATCAAACCATTCATCAATACTTTTTTGATGTACAATTTTCTTTTCATTAATTTCCATAAAAAACTTTAAAAACTCTCTTCCTGTTAAGAATTCTGGAACAACAGGTGTTGATAACACATAACCCATTTCATCACTGTGAATCTTTTTCATTTCTCCATCATTGGTTTCTATGAAAAATTCTCCTCCATCAATATCTAAATCTTCATTTAAACAATTAAATAAAGTTGTTTTCCCAGCACCATTTCGTCCAAGAAGTCCATATATCTTTCCTTCTTCAAATTCAAAAGAAATATCCTTTAATACTTCTTTATTATCAAAACTTTTTTTCAAACCTTTTATTACTAATTTCATAACTACCTCCATATAAATTTATTCTATCATATTTCCACTTATTTGAATATAAATACTCATTTTTAAATTTACATGATATAATGAAAGTGGTGATGAGATGAAAAAATTTCATATGAGAGATGAATCGTTTATCTGTGAGCACTGTCATAAAATGGTTCAGAAATTAAATTATACTGCGCGAGATCATTGTCCTCATTGTTTATATTCAAAACATGTTGATATCTTTCCTGGAGATCGGCTCAATGAATGTCAAGGATTATTAAAACCAATTGGAATTGAAAAATTCAAAAATACTTATAAAATTATTTATCAATGTGATAAATGTCATGAATTTCATAAAAATATTATGGCCCAAGATGACAATATGGACAAAATTATTGAATTGTCGAGTCAAATTCATTAAAAAAACTTCAGAATATGATGTGAACCCCAATTGAAAGACATAAATAAAAAACATTAGATAAAAAAAGAGAAAATCAGTTTTCTTTTTTTGTGTATGTTTTTCTCTTTTTCTTAACTTTTGACTTTAATCTAGTTGTGTTATAAAATAATATCCAATCTTCTAGAAGTTGAATATATTCTTGTAAAGATGTAATATTATTGTTGTACAAAGTTTCTTTTTTAAGAAGTGAATGCCAACTCTCTATTGGAGAATCATCAATTGGAGTTCCTTTTCTGGACATTGATATTTGAATTCCATTTGATTCACAAATAGCTTTGTACTCGTAAGATGTATATTGGAAACCTTGATCACTGTGAATGATGAGTCCATGTACATCTTTTTCTTTTAATAAAGCTGCATTTAAAGTATCTATTACTAGTTTTAAATCATTTCTTTTTGAAATAACATAAGAAACTACATGTCTATCATATAAATCAATTACTGTAGATAAATATGCTCTTGAACCTTTAAATATTAAATATGTTACATCTGTATCCCAAACTTTATTAGGTGAATCTGTATTAAAATTTCTTTTTAATAAATTGGGTTTAACATTATCTTCAATTCTTTCATTTTTATTTTTCTTCTTTGACTTTCTTATATATTCAGCCATTAAATTATACTTTTTCATTATCCTTAATACCTTCTTTCCATTCATAACTACACCATATTTTTGGAGTAGGCCATCAACAATCCTACGATATCCATATGTACCTTTAGAATTATCAAATATTTCTTTAATTATTAAATAATCATAATAATCAGGTTCTTCCTTATTCCTATACTTATAATAAGTTTTAGGACTTATATTAAGTACCGCACACATGTTAGTAAGCTTATAATTTTTTCTATA
>JAGZRP010000098.1 GCA_018381595.1 Bacillota bacterium | reverse complement strand
CTGATTTGTTAGATTTAAAAGATGCTCATGTAAGTGGTTTTATTTATTTAGATGCAATTGATGAATATGCATTGCAATTGAAGGTAAATGGAACAATGACACTTCCATGTGCAATCACACTAAAACCAGTTTCTCATCCATTTTCATATCAAATTGATGATAATTTAGAAAAAATTGTTCAAGAAATTGATGAAAATGCGAAAAAAATTGAAAATAGTATTGATATTTTACCAATTATATGGGAAAATATAGTGATGGAAATTCCCATGAGAGTTGTAAGCGAAGGTGCAGAAAACCTAGAATTAAAAGGGGAAGGCTGGAAGCTTGTAACAGAAGAGGAAGAAAAAGAAACAATAAATCCTGAATTAGAAAAATTGAAAGATTTATTATAAGAAAGAGGTGAATCTAAATGAAGTTAGAAATTCAATTATTTGCAGTACCATTCAGAAAAACAAGTAAGACAAGAAAGAGAATGCGTCGTACACATTATAAAATCTCTGAAAATGGAACCACAACTTGTCCAAAATGTGGAGCTACAATTAAACCTCATAGAGTTTGTAAAAATTGTGGAACTTATAAAGGAAAAGAAGTAGTAGCAACAAAAGAAGAGGCTTAATTTTAAACTTCTTCTTTTTTGATTGAAAATAGAATTTATTTATGATACGATTAATCTAAATAGGGGCTAGGTGATAGCGTGATGAAGAAAAGGGAAAAGTTAAATCAAAAGGGATTTGCAGTATCAGGAATTATGTATCCATTATTTGTTTTATTCGTGGGTCTTTTAATTGGTCTGATTGCAATGTTTATGAATCGTAAATTATTATTTGATCAAACAAAAAAAGATGTTTTAAGCGAAGTAAATTATGGAAAGAGTGTACTAGAAGGTGGTCTTCTTTTATATTATAGAGGTAGTGATGAACCGATTAATGTAAATGCTGTAATGAAGCTTGAAGATGTCAGTGGAAATGGAAATCATGGAGAAATGGTTAATTTTCAGGAAAATACAAGAAATGAACAAGGTAAAATTTTATTAGATGGAACCAATAACTATGTGAAAGCACCTAATGTATTATCTGGAAGGACAGCGTTTACCATTGAAATCGCATATATTCCAAAAAGAACCATTTCTTGGGAATATGTATTTGGAATTAAGGCAAACCAATTTGGATTAGAGAGAAATAATGCAGGAGGAAGTAATTTTTATTATAGCAATAATGGAGCAACTAATAAACATGTGTCTGTAACAGCTACCAAAAATGAAAATAATAAATTAACTTATGCAACATATGTATTTGATGGGAGAAATTTTGTTGGATATAAAGATGGTATGAGAATACTTACAACAAATTTAGATTCTAATCCTGTTGTCACAGGAAGTTATTTAGGACTTGGTGCTGATGGTAGTGGGGACTATAAAACACAAATGGAATGCTATTCATTTCGTGTTTATAATTATGCGTTAAATGATGATGAGGTTTACCACAATTTTAAAATTGACAAAAGATTTATTGAAAAAATTGAGACACCTTTTGTTCCTTCTCAATCAACTACTCCAACAGGAACAACTGGAAATCCAACAGGAACAACAGGTGCTCCAACGACAACAGGTACAGTAAAACCTACATAAAATGGGGTTGTAAATTGAACAAAACATGATATAATAAAACTAGTTTTTATGAAATGCCAGGAAAAAGAGGAGTAAAATTCTCTGTTATCAAAGAGACTCTATGGTTGGTGGAAATAGAGATAGCAGAAATTTGAAGGTAGCTTTGGAGCATTTTGCTTGAATGAAGTAGAGCAAACCGTTATCCGCGTTAAGGAATTGAGATAGTTTTTAACTATGAATTAAGGTGGTACCACGTTATATCACGTCCTTATATTAAGGGCGTGTTTTTTTATGAGGTGATGAAATGGAAGAGATAGAAAGATTGTTTGAAATTTATTTGAAACAATATGATTTAGAGGATGAAAAGTTGAGGCAAAAAAAGCTGCATTCTTATCGGGTGATGGAATTGTCGAAAAAAATTGCTGAATCTCTTCAGTTAAGCGAAGAGGATATTTTTTTAGCTCAAGTAATAGGGCTTTTACATGATATTGGTCGTTTTGAACAATTACATACTTATCATTCCTATAGGGATAGTAATCTGGATCATGGAAAGTATGGATCAAAGTATTTAAAAGAGAGCAACTTTTTAGAGCAATTACCAATTCCAAAAGAATTACGTCCTATCATCATTTCGGCAGTGGGAAATCATAATCAACATAGATTAGAACCATCATTTGATGAAAGAACTAAATTACATGCGAAAATCATTCGTGATGCGGATAAGATAGATATTTTTCGTTCTATTATTGAAAGACCATCAAGGGAAGATACATTATCGATTACAAAAGAAGTAGAAGATTCGTTTTATCAGGAAAAATCGATTATGATAGATAGCGTAAAAACAAATATGGATTTTGTTTTAGTTCGTTTATCATTTCTATTTGATATTAACTTTTTATATACGTTTCAAGAATTTCAAAAAGAACAATTATTAGAACGCTATTATCAAAGTATCACTCATAAAGATATTGTAAAACCATATTATGAGTTTACAAGAAATTATTTAGAGAGAAAATTAGAGGAGGAATCATTATGTTAGATACAAAATATAATCCACAAGAAGTAGAGAAAAATAAATATAAAACATGGAAAGAGAAAGGATATTTTACAAGTGGGGATTTAAGTAAGAAACCATTTTCGATTGTGATACCCCCACCAAATGTAACGGGAAAGTTACATTTAGGTCATGCTTGGGATACGACACTTCAAGATATTATTATTCGCTATAAGAGAATGGATGGATATGATGCATTATGGTTACCAGGAATGGATCATGCAGGAATTGCGACTCAAGCAAAAGTAGATGCGAAGTTACGTGAAGAAGGAATGAATCCTCGTTCTATGGATCGTGAAGAATGGTTAAAACATGCTTGGGCTTGGAAAAAAGATTATGCAGAAAATATTCATATGCAATGGGAAACGATGGGACTTAGTTTGGATTATACAAAAGAACGTTTTACATTAGATGAGGGACTTAGTGAAGCTGTAAAACATGTTTTTGTAACACTTTACAAAAAAGGACTTATTTATCGTGGAGAGCGTATTATTAATTGGGATCCAAAGGCAATGACAGCACTATCTAATGAAGAAGTTATTTATAAAGATGTAGAAGGTGCATTTTATCATATTAAATATATGATTGAAGGAACCAATGACTACTTAGAAGTTGCAACAACACGTCCAGAAACGCTATTTGGAGATACTGCTGTTGCAGTGAATCCAAAGGATGAAAGATATTGTCATCTCATTGGAAAACACGTTATATTACCAATTGTCAATCGCTTGATTCCAATTGTTGGAGACGAGCATGCAGACATGGACTTTGGTACTGGTATCGTAAAAATTACGCCAGCGCATGATCCTAACGATTACGAAGTAGGAATGCGTCATCATTTAGAAAGAATTATTGTCATGAATCCAGATGCAACCATGAATCAAAATGCCGGAAAATATGAAGGCATGGATCGCTTTGCTTGTCGTGAAGCATTGCTTCAGGATTTGAAAGAACAAGATTTATTAATTTCTATTGAAAAAATGACTCATTCTGTAGGACATAGTGAGAGAACAGATGTTATGGTAGAGCCATATTTATCAAAACAATGGTTTGTAAAAATGGATAGTCTTGCAAATCATGTATTAGAAAATCAAAAAACAGATGGAAAAGTAAATTTTGTTCCAGAACGATTTGAAAAGATTTTAAATCATTGGATGGAAGATTGCCATGATTGGTGTATTTCTAGACAGTTATGGTGGGGACATAGAATTCCTGCTTGGTATAAAGGGGATGAAGTATACGTTGGATATGAAGCTCCAAAAGAAGAAGGATGGACACAAGATAGTGATGTATTAGATACTTGGTTTTCTAGTGCACTATGGCCATTTTCTACACTTGGTTGGCCAAATGAAACAGAAGACTTAAAAAGGTATTTTCCAAATAATGTATTAGTAACTGGATATGATATTATTTTCTTCTGGGTATGTCGTATGGTATTCCAATCATTAGAATTTATGGATGAAAGACCATTTCAAGATGTATTAATCCATGGGCTTGTTCGTGATAAAGAGGGTCGTAAGATGAGTAAGTCTCTTGGTAATGGAGTTGATCCTATGGAAGTCATCTCACAGTATGGAGCAGATGCACTTCGCTTTTATCTTTCTACGGCAACTGCCCCAGGAATGGATTTACGTTATGATGAAGAAAAAGTAGCTTCTACTTGGAACTTCATTAATAAACTTTGGAATGCATCTCGTTTTGTATTAATGAATTTAGATGGATTTCAAGAATCTGATTACACATTAGATGACTTAACACTTTCTGATAAATGGATATTAACACGTCTAGAAGAGACAATTCAAATTGTTCGTAAACATATGGATAAATATGAATTCCATGTAGTAGGAACCGAATTATATCGCTTTATTTGGGATGACTTCTGT
>JAGZRP010000097.1 GCA_018381595.1 Bacillota bacterium | reverse complement strand
CCTCCAGACATGGCTCCACCTGGTTGTAACAATTCCCCTGTTAATGTAACAATACGAATACGATATTGAAATTTACGAGCGATCGCATTTGCGTTATCCATATTATCAACTACAGCTGTGAGTCCTAATACATTTCTCATGATATTATCATAAATTGGAGCATAGGAAATTAAATCAACTGCAAGCCCAATAAAACCTGGTTGTTTTTTTAATTCATAGAAAATACTATCATCTAACTTTTTTGCTTTGATAATATTCATGGGATAAAAAGTAGCTCGCCCTAATCGATTTTTCTTTAAATATTCGATTGCTTCTTTAGCGCTTCTTTCATTCTCACAAACAATATAACTTGCTTGACCTGAAAGAGCAACCGATAAGGCTTCAGTATAGCGTTCTTCGGTTTCAAAGAGCTTAGAAATCGCATCGTGAATACCACTTAAACGTGGTTCATTTAATACGCTTCTAACCGCATATGGAAGGGATGCACTGGTTTCAATTGCTTCTTCCAAACGATGAATCGTATGATGTGTTCCATCAATTTTAGATAAAATCGAACGAAGCATTTGATTTTTCTTTTCCTTTGATGTTTTAAGTATCATCTCACGATTCTTTAATTCCTCGTGATGTTTTAAAATCCGCTTTAAGTTTTCTTCTTCTAAAGAAATCTCTTCTAATAATACCAATACTTGTGTATCTAAGTTCATAATTTCTTCTTTTAAACGCATTGCATTTTGATGAATTACTTGATCATCTACTTCATATTTTTTACGTTCTAAAAGCATTTGTTTTTGACCATTTAATTTTTCAACCAATGTAGATGCACTCACATAATCTTTTTGTAATACATTAATCGTCTCTTCCATGTGAGCCAAATCATTTTTATATTTACTAATTGTGGCTTCATTTTGTTGATTATTCGTCGTAATCGATAATAACTCTTCATTTAATGCTTCTAATCTCTTTTTAGAACTTTCATATTTTGTATGTAAGGTTTGAATATCTGTTGTAATTACAGCAACTTCAATTTCTTTTAATTGTTCTTGTTTTTCTTTATAAATACACGCTTTTTCTTTTTGTTCTTTTAAAGGAGATACTTGGATTTCTAATTCATCGATAATATCCTGAACACGTTCCATATTTTCATTGGTTCGATTTAATTTTCTGAGTGCTTCTTCTTTTCTCTTTTTATATTTTAATACTCCAGCTGCCTCTTCAAATATGACACGACGGTCTTCTGGTTTACTAGATAAGATTTCTTCTATTTTACCTTGTGAGATAATATTGAAACTCTCTTTGGCAACTCCGGTATCTAATAAAACATCTGTAATATCTTTTAATCGACAGCGTTCATTATTTAATAAGTATTCATTCGTTCCATCTTTATAAACACGTCTGGTAATCGATACTTCTTCATAGGGAACATTTAGATATTTGTCGGTATTATCAAAAACCAAAGTAACGGATGCGACATTCATTGCTCGCCTTGATTTTGAACCGGAAAAGATGACATCTGTCATTTTGTCATCTCCACGAAGAGATTTGATAGATTGTTCTCCTAATACCCAACGAACCGCATCGACAACATTAGACTTCCCACTTCCGTTAGGACCGACAATCCCTGTAATACCATTTCCAAAATCGATGTTTACTTTGTCAGCAAACGATTTAAAACCGTGTGCGATAATATGTTTTAAATACATTGTAATCTCCCCATTCTACTGCACTAAATAATCTCCCAATAATTGTGAAACATTATAAAACGTATCTTTTATCATGTAAAAGAAATCACGAATACGATGTGTTTTTGCATCATTCATCGTAACATAAATCATGATACCTTCCTTATCTTCTAAAAACGTTACTTCGGTTTTAGGATAACGGCGATAACGTTTTAAAAACTCCTCTTTTTCAATGGTAAACTCCTCTTTCGTCCCATAATAAACCACTTGGCCCTTTGTGATATAAACACTATCGCGAATAAAATACTTCCAATATTTATCAATACTTTGAATTCTACAAAGAATTAAATCTGTTCTCTTCTTTTTAAACTTACGGCGAAATTTCTTTACCTTTAATGATTTTGTTCTTCTTCTCTTCCCATCGATTGGAGTCGTATCAATACTATCAAGTAAATGACAGTTTGTAATTTGTTCATTTTTTTCAATTTCTTCCAATACAAATTTTGAATCAATTCCAATTCCGATTAAATTTCCTTGGGCATTTTTTACGATTTCAATTAACTGTTTTTCATGATTCATTGATTCTCCCCCTTTATCAACGTTTGGATGGTATAATGCGCTAAATACATGCCACAAACTGCAGGAACTGTGATAATGGTTCCTAATTTACCATCTATTTTTTTAGGCGATTCAGTACTACAAACAACTGGAATACGACCTTTTAATTTTTCTTTTTTGACATAGTTTCTGACAATTTTTGCAATTGGATCATAACTTGTTTTACGAATATCTACAATTTCTAACTTCGTAGGGTCTAGCTTATTTGCAGTTCCCATAGAAGAAATAAATGGAATTTTTCTTTCTAAACAGGCTTTGATGCACTCGCATTTCACTGGAATCGTATCACAGGCATCCACAATAAAATCAGGTTCGTAAATAAATAGACGGTCAATGGTTGCTACCTCAATTTTCTCATTCATCGAAATTACTTTGCAATCTTTAGAAATGGAATGGATTCGAGCTTCAAATGCTTTTGTTTTTTCTTGACCAAGCACTTCGTTGGTTGCGATAATTTGACGATTACAATTCGTAATATCCACGGTATCATAGTCAACTAAAATTAACGTCCCAACACCACTTCGTGCGAGTGCTTCTACTACGTATCCACCAACACCACCAAGTCCTAAAACAAGTACTTTAGCATTTCTTAACTTCTCGAAATCGGTTCCAATTAACCACTCTAATCTTGTAAACTCTTTCATACGATTCACCACTTTACTATTATATCATAAGTTCTTTTTAAAACAAAAGAAAAAGTCATAGACTTTCTATCACTTCATGATTTATTTTTGTATGATTTTTCCTTGTTCAAATACATAAACAATATCTGCTAATTCAGAAATATCTTCTTTGATATGAGTAGCGATAATAATCAATTTTCCCCTTTTCTTCTCTTCTAACAATAACTTACGTATCTGCAAAACAGTTCCTTCTTCTACCCCATTAAATGGTTCATCTAATATAATGACTTCTGGATCTTCCATCAATGCTTGGACAATTCCAAGCTTTTGCTTCATCCCTAGTGAATACTTTTTATATTTTTTATCTTTCGCATCATATAAATTTACTTTTTTTAACATTTCTAATATCTTCTCATCTGGAACCTTATTTTGAATACTAGCAAGCAACTTTAAATTTTCAAAACCAGTTAAATCAGGAAGAAAGGTTGGCTTTTCAATCAATGCCCCTGTTTTCGGTGGGAATAATTTTTTCTTTATGACATTCATTCCATCAAATAAAATTTCTCCTTTGGTTGGTTCGTATAAAGCACATAATAGTTTTAAAAATACACTCTTTCCACTACCATTACGCCCAATGAAACCATAAATAATTCCCGGTTCTAAATCAAGACTGATATCATCAATCACAACTTCTTGCTGAAATTTTTTTGTAACATTTCTAACTTCTATTTTCATAAATACCCTCCATCTTAATCTCCAACTCTATTCATCAACCGATAAGTCATTTGATATATAATATATAAAATTATGACAAACCCAAACAGATATAAAACCGACATTCCAATTTCAAAGGAAAAGCTTATATATGGGTTTTGAAGAAAATATTGAATTGGCTGTATTTTGATTTGACTTATTTTTTCTATCAAGCAATCAGGACACCATGATGTAAAATTAATGGAACAAAAGTAAACCAAAAATGGAATCAATGTTCCTATATACCCAAATAACTTAAATAAAAATAACATCAATACAGAAATAGCCTCCAGAATCAAACAACCACGAATCAGGAAAAAAATAGTATATGTGAGATAATCAATGGAATATGTAAGATATGTCGGATTCTGAAAAGGATATCCCCCAAATAATTGGAAAATGGTAAATTGTAATAATATATTTAATATTAGTACCAGCAAATTACTGCAAACCACTTGAATGATAAGTTGTCTTAATAATTGTTTCTTTCCTTTTAAACGTAATACTAAAATACGATTACTTTCAAATGCTTGATATGTATGAAACGTATTCATAAATATCAGTAAAAAAATACCAGCGACACAATAAAAATTAGAATAAGAATAAGTAATGGCTTCTAATAAATGAGTACTTGTAGAAAATGATTTTAAAAATAGAAATTGTAATGCACAAGAATAGATTAATATAGGTCTTAAATTTTCTTTTGTCATCGCATACTTTAAACATTCGATTGTAATTTTTATTTTATGCTTCACTTTCTAACACCAGCCTCTCTTTTTTGAAATAACGAATCCATAAAATGATTGCCATAACACCAATCGCACAAAGAATAGAGACAATCATATAAAGTGGATTTTCTAAATAAGCTTTATCTGGCGTTACTAAATAATTATAAGTAAAATAAT
>JAGZRP010000096.1 GCA_018381595.1 Bacillota bacterium | reverse complement strand
ATTTTAGGAGAAAATGGAATTCCTCCGGTTTCAATAATTACTTCAATAATTTCTACCATATCAGCAATTTTATTGGTATTAGTAACAACAATTTCTTGCGCTAAATCTTCATCTAAGAAACTGAAATCTTTTAACATTTCATCGGTTGTTCTAAAATGATTCGAAGGAATTTCACGAATTCCACCACGAGATAATGGGTGTCTTCCTCCACCTGGTACTTTTTGATTGACAATAATTTCACGATATAATTTATCTTCTCGACTAATATGATGGACATCTCCAGTTGCAATGATAATTTTCCCTGCATCTTTGGTTGTATTGATTACTTTTTTAATATTATCTAGTAATTCCTGTTCACTACCAAAATCATTCATCTGTAGTAAGTGATTATAACACTCTGGTGGTTGGACTTCCACATAGTCATAGAAATTAATCATATTGGTTAATTCTTCTTCTGTTTTACTTCTTGCTTGGGTAAATATTTCACCTTCATAACAGCCACTACCAATCAGTAATCCCTCACGTAAATTACTAATTTCACTTCTTAAAATACGTGGTGTTTTATATAAATATTTTGTGTTTGCTAAACTAATAATACGGAATAAATTTTTAAGTCCTACTTTATTCTTTACTAAAATATTAATGTGATATGGACGTCCATATTTATGAATTTCATCTTTCGATACTAATTTATCCAAGTCTGTCATTTTTTCTAAGTTACGTTCTGATAATTTTTTCATCATTTTATGGAACACCAAAGCAGTTCCCTCTGCATCATAATCTCCTCTATGGTGAGCGTTCTCATCCCAAGGAACATTGTATCTTTTTACCAGTGCAGATAAGCTATGACGAGCAAAAGTATTATCTAAGGTACGTGATAATTCTAATGTATCAATTACTGGATTTGTAAATTGTCCTAAATTATATTTTTGATAAGCCATTTCTAAGAAAGAAACATCAAACTTCGCATTATGAGCAACCATTGGTAAATCTCCAAACCATTCAATAAAACGTTTGATGGCATTTTCTTCATTGTCCTTATCCTGTAACATTTCATCTGTAATATTCGTAATATCTACAATCTTTTGTGGCAATTTACGACCTGGATTGATTAATTCATCATAGCGCTCTAAAATATTTCCATCTTTGATTTTTACAGCTCCAACCTCGATAATAGAATCTCCACCACCAGCATTGAATCCGGTTGTTTCAAAGTCAAAGACAACGTAAGTATTATCTAGTAATACAGAATCGTTAGGACGAACAACAATATTAACTTGATCATCAATCA
Source organism: Bacillota bacterium (assembly GCA_018381595.1). Lineage (GTDB taxonomy): Bacteria > Bacillota_I > Bacilli_A > RF39 > UBA660 > UMGS2016. Next base: position 3,416 of record JAGZRP010000096.1, on the reverse strand, counting down.
TCGTTAATTCTGTTCCATAAATCGCTTTAAATGGTTCTTCTCCCTCTTGTAAATTTTTATTGACATCACAGATATAATGATACACATCAGGGAATGCTTGCCCTCCATTATGGTCTGTAATTGCAATCGCACGATGTCCCCATTTTTGAGCTTGTTTTAATAAAGCTTTGGCATCTGCGACTCCATCCATTTGACTCATTTTGGTATGAGCATGTAATTCAACACGTTTCTTATCGGCTGGAGCAGTATCTTTTCGTTCCTCTGCCTTTTTTTCTAACAATAAAATATCTCTTGCACCAAATGTTAATTCTTTTGAATATTGGTCATCTTTCGTATTTCCACGGAACAAATAGAAGTTTCCTTCTTTGATTTTTGGTAATACTTCATTTGCTTCTTCTTCATCATTAATAAATAGTTTCACATAAATACTATCTGTATAATCAGTTACTTTTAATGTCACAATTTTTAAACCAGTTTTAGTATCTCTTACTTCTTTTCCAAAGATCGTTCCTTCAATCGTAATATGATTCATTTCCCCTACGATATCATGAATATGAATGGGTTCCGTATCGATGGTTCTCCCGATAACGACATTCGGATTACTTCTATCAATGAATGCTTTTCTTTTTCCTTTTTGATAAAAATTCTTCTTTGGTTCTTCTTGTGGTTGTGGAACTTCAATTGGTGTTGCTTCCACTTTTTTCATTTCTTCTACTAGATTATCTTGTATTTCTTGTTGCATTTCCAGAGAACGATTTTCATCAATTTGAATCTCTAATTTTATATTTTGATATCCTGCATGATTCATTTTTTTAATTAATGTCTCTTCCATTGTTTTTAATTTCATCTCTTCTGCTTTATTGGATACCACAATCGTCGCCCAATTTCCCTCATAAGATACTTTAGATTCTAATAATAAAGAAATGAGTGGATTCTCTTCTTGTTCCTCTTTTAAAAATGCATAATAATAGTCTGAAAACCATGCTTCATTTTGTTTTTCTACTTGAAAAGTAACGTAGACTTTACGACAAGTTGGAAATGCTTTTTTTATTTTTTCTAAAAATTCAAAATAAAAAGAAACGGGTAACGTCTTTTCTATCTGTATATAGAAACGATATTCATCATGTGACTTATTTCCAACAATACGTTCTAATATTCCATTTTCTAAGTATTGTTGTTCTTCTTCCGTTAAATGCATTTGTTTACATAGTATTTCTAACTTGTCATTCATAAAATCACCCAATACTTATTGTACCAGAAAAAAAAGTCGAAGAAAATCTTTTCCCCCACTTTTGTTATAAATGTTTTTGCTTTTGATTCATACGTGCTTTTCTTCTTATAGCAGCTATTAACACCTCAGGACAGTTTTGATACCCCATGGAAACATACTCATTTAAAATTTCTAGTTGTCTTTCTGGTGTAAATGTTTCATCGCCGATTTCTACAACTGTACTAGCCCACTCTTCAGGCGTTCCTGTAGTATCTTTTTTTGTTGTAATTCCATAATCATTTAACAAAGGAAAGTATTCCACTTTTCTACAAATTCCACAACTTTGATACACGAGTTGATGAGGTGCAGAAAGTAGCTTATAATAATCAATAATATCTACAGTTTCGTGTTCCATTCGATAATCCTTCAAAATCTTTATTGTTTCTTCTAACCATGCTTCTAATTTTTGGTTTTTGTCATTCTCTATCCTTTGATATTTCTCATATAACTCTGGATGTTTTGTTTTTAATGTTTGAATATATCCTCGAAAATGAGCTAATGAAATCTGATGTAATTTACAAAAAAGTTCAAGACTTACAAACATATTTCCTTCCGAAATATATTGAATAAATAATTGTAAAGATTTTTCTGGAATCTCTTTTTCTAAAATCTGATTCATCCATTTATAATCCTCATCTTGTGTAATATAAATATTATGTTGAAACTTCTTTAAATAAAGATGAAAACAAGATAGTAAATCTCTAATATGTGAATCATTATCTAATAGTAAAAGGGTTTTCGCATAATCATTACGATAGGCAAACAGTATTTGTAAACTCTGAAATTCATTACATAAATTTTTATATTGAATGTATTCCTTTTGTTGACTATTTTGAGGTTCTAACAATTGATTGCGAAATTTTTTGATTTCTCTTGGCGTACATATTCTGTTGCCAATTGCAATATTTGTATTTTCTTGATAATTTTCTCCAAAACAATAGCGAAATAATAATTCTTTTTCTTCATATTTTTCCATACGTCCCCTACTTTCTTATTTTTGATAAGATCTCATCATTCTTTTTAAACAATCTAATTCTTGTTTGGCAAAATAACTGAGATAAATATGTCTTAGTACATGAAATGGAATTTATGTAATGACATCTTATATTCTTTTACGCTTTACTACCAATTTCATTTTTTGAAAGGCTTTGGTTTTTTCCCGTTTTATATCTAATTCAGGACTTTCTAAATAGGTTCTTATTTCATCATCATGAAGCATTTCTGGTTGATACAAACCATAAGAAAGAACCATACATTGTTTTTCCTGTTCTGTTAAAATATCATCATATAATTCTAATTCTCTTTTTATGATTTCCCACTCTTGATAGCGTTTTAAAACACGTGTCATTTTATTAATAATACTATCCAAACTTTTGGGATTATAATATCCTTTGGTTCCTTTTACTTTGATATCTCGAAGTAATAATTTTTCTCTACCTTCAAATCCATATGCCAACTCATAAATTGCTTGTTGTTTCAAATCAAATCGATTACGATAGCGATGATATAGTTTTTCTTGTGGAAATGATAATTCAATTGTTTCCTTTTTCTGACGATAACTAGCCACTTTAGGATTCACCTTAATGTGAAAATACTGATTCAATTGTTCATTATCAAAACTAAGATTTGCATTTTCTATTAATTTGAAAATTTGTTCTTGTTCTACAAAATCATGTAATTTTTCATAAGACAATTTTGTTTCATTTTTTAAGCCTGCTATTGATGCTTTTTTAATAAAATCATTATCAATGTCTTAGTACTCTACATAATTATTTAAAATACGGTTAGAAAAAATAATTCGTTGTTTCTTACAAAATTGATAAAGTAAACTTTCATATTCATTTTTCACAATAACACCCCTTAGATAAGAATATCTACTAATACATTAGTAGATATTTTTGTATACAAAAATAGTTTTTCTCTGTTTGCGTTGATTATCCTATCAAAAATAATAGTTTTTGTCAATCTAACACAATAAAGAATATAGAGAAATCATTAAACACTCAAAGAAAAAGAAATCAATTATTTGATTTCTTCTATTTTTAAATAATTTGTCTGATGTTTTTCTGTTTCATTTGGAAAACCACCTGTAATTACAACATGACTACCATTTGATAAGTGGAATTTTTCTTTTGCTTTTTCTACA
>JAGZRP010000095.1 GCA_018381595.1 Bacillota bacterium | reverse complement strand
TATCAATCATAGTTCCATGATATACTTGCTTGAAAAAAGAAGCCTACTCTTGTGCGGTAGTTACTCCAACAGGAAGTCCCTTTTCCACACAAATTTTATTCAATAATTTTGTTTTTGAAAATCCTAATTCACGAATAAATTGATTGATTTTATCAACACCACCTAAAGCATCAATTAATAAATTAGTAGCAATATTATCACTATATGTAATCATTAATATAGCACAATTTTTTAAGCTGATAGAAAATCCAGGTTCCAAAAGCGACAAAATACTAGTGCCAGTGGTTACATGTTCTAACTCATACTTCACCGTATCTTCTCTTTTTAAATGATTACAAGAAAACTCATGATATAAATAAGCTAAAATAAATACCTTAATTGTACTCGCCGTTTCAAATACATCATCTTCCTGATAACATAATTGTTCTTTCGTTTTTAAATTTTCTATATAAATTCCCATATGAAGTGATGGATGATTTATTTTTTCTAAAATCTCTTGTTTTAATTCATTCATGTTATGCTTTCCTTTCTGACTGATATAAAATTTCTAAGTCTTTTTTTTCATAACAATTAGTCCCTGGAAGACTTTTTTTGCACTTCCAACATCGAATGGCATCTTCTAATGTTTTTCCTGGATTCTCCTTAAAAAAATCTCGAATATAAGTATTATATTCAAATTGTTTGTCAATCGTTTTTTCTTTTGTTTTCTTTTCTTTTAAGATCTTATCATAAGCATCAATTGCTTCTTGATAAGTTTTTCCTGAATTGTTTTTCAACCATTTTTGAAATGGAACAAGAAACGAAAAAGAATCACCAATTTGTTCTTTAAAAAATGCACGGTGTTTTTCAGAACAAACAAATGGTTTTTCTATTTTTGTATCTAATGTTAAAGATAGAATGTTTCTTTGAGATACTTTTTTTCTTTTTTCGAAAGGTAATTTTCCGTTTTTTAAAAAATATGCGATTCGCTCAGTCAGTTCTTCTTTACTACCAAATGTTGGTAATTGATTCTTTTTACAAAAAGAGACTAATTCTTCTTTTAAATAATAAAAATTACGGAAAGTTGATTCTTCTAAGTTTTTATCTAAACATGGCCTTTCTTGCATCATAGCTCCAACTTTCTATCTTAATAGATAACCTATTTTTTAAAGGAATCCGAGATAAATTCCTTTATTTCTTTTTCACATAATCTAAAATTTTTTCTTTGGTCATTCCTCGTACTTGTTCAATATGACATTTTCCACAATAGGATTCATAGTTTGCATCAATTCCATCAATTGCTACCTGCTCTTGTCCACCAAAAACAATATTTCCATTTCGATCTAGTCTTACGTTTATTGTAGCACGATGTCCACAACGACAAATCGTCACCAATTCTTCCAATCTATCTGCAATGGCAAGTAATCGTTCACTTCCTTCAAATAATTCCATTTCTGAAGAAGTTCTCAGTCCATAGCTAATGACTGGGATATCAAATAATTTTGTAATTGTATACAATTCATCGACTTGTTCTCTTTTTAAAAATTGTGCTTCATCTACAAGAATACAATGAATATTCTTATCTAAAATCTCTTGAATCATAAAAATAGGATGCATTGTCTCATCTAATAAGATATCTACTTTTCTAGAAATCCCTAATCGTGATACAATTTCATCATTTCCTTTTTTATCTAAAGCTGGTTTCATAATTAATACGTTTTGTCCACGTTCTTCATAATTGTGAGCCACTTGTAACAGTGCAGTCGTTTTTCCACAATTCATAGCTCCATATCGAAAATACAATTTACTCATAACATCACTTCTTCTCTCTTGATCTTGGATGCGCTTTTAAATAAACTGAGCGCAATCTATCATTGGAAACATGGGTATAAATTTGAGTTGTTGATAAATTTTCATGTCCCAATAATTCTTGTACACTTTTTAAATCTGCTCCACCATTTAGTAAATGTGTCGCAAAGGTATGGCGAAGTGTATGGGGGGTAATATTTTGATGTAACCCACTTTTTTTCACTTCTCGTTTTAAAATATCTCTTATTCCAGCGGTTGTTAATGGATTTCCTTTCTGGTTTAGGAATAAAGCATTACATTGTTTGTTTTTTAATAAATAAGGACGTGCTTCCTTCAAATATTGTTCTAATAATTCCTGAAGTCGCGTTCCAAATAATACAACACGTTCTTTATTTCCTTTTCCGAGTACAATTAGTTTTTTTTGTGATAGCTGAATATCATTTAACTGAATCGATACCAACTCACTGACACGAACTCCTGTCGAATATAGAAATTCCATTATGGTTTCATTGCGAATTGAAAGCGGAGTTGTCTCTTTTTCTACATCCAGTAATTGTTCCATTTCTACATTGTTTAAATAATGTGGTAATTTTTTGTCTAATTTTGGATTGGAAATCAATAATGTTGGATTTTCTACTACAATACCCTCTTCTGTAAAATATTTAAAACAACTACGAAGTGTACTAATATATCTTGAAATTGTTTTTTTTGAATATTTTTTATCGTATAGATAAACTAAATAATTACGAATTACTGAATATGTAATTTCTTCTAATTGCGTAATTTGCTCTCTATTTAAAAAAGTAAGAAACTCTAAAATATCTTCATGGTAAGCTTTTATTGTATATTTAGAATATTGTTTTTCGTTTTCCAGATAATCTAAAAATTGTTCAAAAGGAAAAAAGTGATTATTCATTGGAGTCTTTTGATTCCACAAAAATAGGATCTCCTCTATCAATATCTAACGCAAAATTATCTGCTTTTTCTTTTCCTTCTTGAATATCTTGCTCTAATTTTTCTTTATCTATCTTGGATAACTGAAGAGCTTCTACATTGAAAGATAGAATTTCGAGGATTTCCTTTAATCTTTTTTCGTATTCATCGGTCACTTGTTCTAATTTCTGTTCTACGTTCTGTTTTTCTTCTTTTAACAGTTCTTTTTCTTTTTTCACGAGCTTTAATGCGACTAGTCGTTCATCAAAATCTTGTTGTTTTTCTTCTGACATCCAAGGAATTCTTTTTAAACGAGCTTCCACATCATCTTGAAATAAGTTTTTTGTTACATCATATATCTTTTCTGAGTTCAAAGTTACACCTACTTTCTCTTTGATAAAGAATCGCTAAACTCAATTGGAAATATGATACTTCCTGATTGAATATCTGTTTCAAATCCTTCAATGCTATCATCAGTAACTTGGACCATATCTTGATAGAATTGATAAGTTTTCAATGCATAATTTAAAGCTTCTAAATATCTTTTTTCTTTATCCATATAATCATCTTTTAAAAGCAATAAGTCCTTAGCTTTTCCTTCTTGCCATTTTCTCTTTGAATTTTCCTTTACACGGTATCGTTTTCTTAATTCATGGATCATCGCATCAAATTGGTCTCTCTGTTCACGTGTTAATCCTGTTATATAATCATAGTATCCTTTTTCATGTTCTTTGATAAATTTTTTTTCAAATAATTCAATATTATAAATATCGCCATTATCTTCTAAATCTTGAATAGAATTTTTTTCATACTCTTCTTGGAGTAAGCGTTGCTTTTTTGAACTTTCATAGAAACTTGTATACATCTTTTGATAATCTAGATAAGAAACGACCAACCCTCTCATTGCTTCATATTCATGTAACTTTGTAGTGGATATTTTATTCAATTCTTTTTGTGATTCTATATACTCTTTATTTGGTGTCTCTCTCTGACAAGAATGATAATATTTATGTAATGGATTCATAATTTTTGAGGAAACGGTTACATCCTCTTTTTGCTCATTTAAATAATCGTAAAATGTAAATACTTCCTTTTCTTGAAATAATGCATCCCAACATGTTTTTTTTAAATTTTTATAACTCAATTTTAAGTGGTTTAATGTAGAACCAAACATATCACTCGCATCTAATAGAGACATTGCTAAATCAGAGTAAAATAATGGTTTTAATTTCCCATCACTTTTTTTATCATTGACGTAATCTTTTTTTACCTTATAAATCACGATTGTAGGTTCATCTGGAATTTTACTTTGGATGAAGTATTCCTCAAGAAACTCATTTTTTCCTGAAAACTTTGTTGTAAACTCGTCAATATTTTTTAATTTTAATACATTATCCTTTGTCATATGTTCGGGTTTTAATTCATAACAAATTGTATTGCTTCTCGACTTCATTGCTTTTATATCAAAATATTCAGGATGTTTTGGGGTTAATTTTCCATTCGTTGCGAATATTTTTAAACTGTATTCTACTTTTGGATTCATACTTATCACCTAATTTTATTATAAACGAAAATAGGATAAAAAAAAAGAAGAAATCACTATCTTCTCAATTACTTGACTATTTTTCTTCTTTTTCTAATCTCTTTAGTACTTCCTTTGTTGTTTGAATTGCTTTTTCGCGAATGGCATTGGCAGTTTTCTCCAACATTGGTGTCCCTTTTTCTACTGCATAATCAACTAATTCTGCTGCAGCATTTTGAATTTCTTTTGCTTTCTTTTGAGCAATTTTCATGACTTTTTCTTTGTCTAAATCGTCAATATCTTCTTTCAATTGATATAATTTTACTTCAAATCCTTCACGAACTTCATCAATGTCAATATCTCTAATTTTCGCAATCATGTCATCAATCATTTTTTTTAAATCTTGTCTTGTTTCGCTTCCTTTTTTTGGTGCGAATAAAATTCCAAGTCCCGCTCCTACTAAAGCTCCTGCTAAGAATTTACCAACACCATTACTTTTTT
>JAGZRP010000094.1 GCA_018381595.1 Bacillota bacterium | reverse complement strand
AAATTGACATGGAGAAATTAAAGGGGTATTTAGAACAGTTTACTTCTAAAAGAAAGTTGACTGAGGTTATATTAACGGAGATTTTATAATGAAAAATTTAAAAGAACTTTTAAAAAAAGAGTTGAAAGAATTGATACCCAATGCAACTGGTGGACAGTTACAGGAAAAAATAGATATATTTGATGATATTTTATCACAAATTGAATTTTCTGATGGCGAAGAACCATTTCAGAAATTTTTAAAAGATTGTTTTGTAAAAGCAGTTGATTATAATCATAATGGGACAAGAGATTATTATTTTTCTGCTACTTTTGCAATCTTCAATTTTGAAATGAATTGGAATGCAGTAGATTATAGCGATATTGAATATGAAGATGGGTATTGTTATTTTTGCAATTTATGTAGTAAGTTAGTTCCTCCACAGTATTGGGATCAAGATGCAATTGATATTTTGCAAGCTCATTATCAACTTGTTACTTCAGAACTATATGCACAAATTTTTGTCAGGACAAAAGAAGATGAATGGCAATATGAATTAAACAAGGAAGAAATTAGTGAGGAGATTGCTTTTCTTTTATATTATTTTCCAGATATTGGACTCATAATAAATGCTTTGGAATTATCACATCTGTTTGAGAAAAATTTAAAAATAGCGGAAAGAGAATCGTTTGATTTTGGTATTTGTTTATCGATGCAATCAAATGGTTATGGTGAACAACCAGTGGAAGTTGAGATACAACAAAAAGTGAATAGGTATCATTCTTATGCGAAAATTGATATTATAAAAGATGATTATGTTCAAAAAGGAATTCAATTACATACTGAGATAAGCAGGGGTAAAAAAGAAAACGAAAGACAACGTAGTTTAAATAGAAAATATATGATGTAGGAGGTTTATGATGGAAGAAAATGAAAGTATATTAGTAGAATTAAAAGAATATTTACTTGGGGAAGAAAAGGATAATAGTCATGTTTTAAAAGAAAAAGTTTTATCAGATATGATTGATGAGTCTTATAAATTAACAAGTAATATTTCAAAACAAGAACGTTTGGAGTTTGTTTGTGGGAGTTATTTTTTATTTATGATGCACGATATGAATCAATTAAAAAGTGAATTGTTAAATGGTAAGTTAAAAGAAGTAAAAAAAGAGATACTAGATGAATTTGCTTTAAAGGCAGAAATTCCAGATACAGTGAAAGGTGAAATTGCTGTAAGAACGATAGAACAAAGTTTAGAAGCATTAGATAAAGAATTTCAGAAAGAAGTGAACAAGGGATGAGAGTAAGTAGTGATTGGAAAGATTATCAGTGTATAGATGCTGGTAATGGAGAAAAGTTAGAGGTTTGGGGGAATATTAGTTTAAGGCGACCAGATCCACAGGCAATCTGGAGAACAGAACAAGATAAAAAATGGGAACAAGTGGATGGAAGATATTACCGAAGTAATCACGGTGGAGGCGAATGGAAATTTTATAAAAAATTACCAGAATTTTGGGTGATTCATTATAAAGATTTGTCGTTTAAAGTGACACCAACTAACTTTAAACATACAGGATTATTTCCAGAGCAGGCAACAAACTGGGATTATATCATAGATAAGATAAAACATGCCAATAGACCAATTAAAGTGTTAAATTTATTTGCATATACAGGGGGTGCTACGGTTGCAAGTTCTTATGCGGGAGCAGAGGAAGTTGTTCATGTAGATGCTGCTAAAGGAATGGTACAATGGGCAAAAGAGAATGCAAAACTTTCTGGATTAGAAAATAATCATATCCGCTATATTGTTGATGATTGTTTGAAATTTGTTGAAAGAGAAGCAAGACGAGGACACAAATATGATGCGATAATTATGGACCCACCAAGTTATGGAAGAGGACCCAATGGTGAAGTATGGAAATTTGAAGATAGTATTTATGAATTGATAGAAGTATGTATGAAAATATTGTCAGATAAACCTCTTTTTGTATTAGTAAATTCTTATACAACAGGGATTTCAAGTACTGTATTAGAAAATATATTAAAAACAACGATTTTAAAAAAATATCCAAATGGAACAGTAGATGCAGGAGAAGTGGGATTACCAATTCAAAAAAATGATTTACTATTACCATGTGGTATTTATGGAAGATTTGAAACGAATGATTAAAATCGTTTATGAAGATAATCATATTCTTGTTGTAGAAAAACCAATCAATATTCCGGTACAAGGGGATAGTAGTGGGGATCTTGATTTTTTAACAACCTTAAAAGAGGATTTGAAAAAAAGATATCATAAACCAGGTAATGTGTATTTAGGGCTAGTTCACCGACTAGATAGACCTGTTGGTGGAATTATGGTATTTGCGAAAACGAGTAAAGCAGCGAGTAGACTAAGTGAGCAAGTAAGGACACATCAATTTATTAAGAAGTATTATGCTGTAGTTTGTGGAAAAATCAAAGAAGTAGATACTTATGAAGATAAGCTTCTTAAAAATCAAAAAACAAATATTGTTACAGTTCACCCAACTGGAAAATTAGCACAATTAAGTTATCAGAGAATTGGGTATGATAAAAAGACTAATTTAAGTCTTGTTGATATTTCATTAAAAACGGGTCGTTCTCATCAAATTCGTGTTCAATTTTCTCATCATGGACATGCATTATATGGAGACCAGAAATATTCAAAATATGCGAAAGTTGGTGAGCAAATTGCTCTTTTTTCCTATCAACTAACTTTTATTCATCCTACGACAAAAGAGACCATGGAATTTACTTTAAATAGACCAAAAAGTTATCCTTGGAATGTTTTTCAGTCGTAAAATAGAAAATGCAACTAAAAATTAACATAAAAACAACCGAAACTTGGTAGTGCGCAACCGAGTTTCTGTCATAAAATTGACTCAGAGGTGATAAATATGAGTTTTAGTGAGAAACTCCAAAACTTGAGAAAAGAAAATAAAATGTCTCAAGAAAAATTGGCAGATTTACTTGATGTGACAAGACAGTCTGTATCTAAATGGGAATCGGGTCTGACATATCCTGAAATGGATAAACTTCTTGCGATGTGTAAGATATTCAAATGTAGTCTTGATGATTTGACAAATGATGAAGTAACATGTGTTAAAATTGAAGATAAGAAAAAAACGAATTTGAATAATTTTATTGATAGTGGATTAGATTTTATTGAGAAAACATATCATATGATTCGACAAATGAGTTTAGCAGAAATCACAAAATGTATTTTTGTAATGGGATGTATTACGCTTTTGTTATTTCTTTTAAATGGGCCATTTCGCTTTTTAAAACATTCTGTATATTCTATTATATCAGTAATTAGTAACGATACCATTGTAGCGTTCTTATCTCGTAGTTTCTATTTAATTGTAGATATTTGTTATTTTATTTCATTTATCTTAGCCTGGGTTTATTTATTCAAATTGATTTTCCTAGACCATTATGATAATACCAAAACAGTGGTGGTAGAAAAAGAAAATACTTTAGAAAATAATAAAAGTGATAATATCACTGAAATTAAAAAACAAATAGGACAAACACCGAGAAAGGAAAAATCCTACGCATTTTTTGAAATCTTAGGAAAACTTACCATTTTATTTATTAAAGGAATGGTATGTTTCTTCGCGATTCCTGTCGTGATATCTTTCTTTTTCCTATCGGCTTGTTTATTAATTACAGTAGTGCTTTTATTTAAAGGTGTTATTTATATTGGTGTATTACTAGGAATTATCTTTGCAATTCTTTTAAATGTTTTAATCGTAGAAATCATTTTTAATTTCTTATTTAATCGTAAAAACCAAGCAAAACGTATGTTAATCACATTTATTGTATCCATTGCAGGGATGGGATTATCGTTTGGAATCTTTATGATAGAATTTACCAACACCAAATATATTGATGAAGCACCAAAAGGAATGAATCAAAAAACAGTTGAAAAAATGGTAACCATGAATGATGAATTTTTTGTGGATACTTATGATGAACTTCAATATATTGGAGATGAAAGCTTAGGAGATAAGGTTTTATTAAAAGTAAGTTATTATCCTGATTATTTGCAAGTATCTTTTCCAAAAGAAGATGTTGCTTATTATTATATTGTAGAAAAATCAGGAAAAATTCAATTTACAAATTCGATTAATCGAATTGTGAATGATTTGTCCAAAAAACGTTTATATAATTACTCAAAACTTTATGAAAAGAAAGTAACTATTACAGCAACACAAGAAAACATTCATAAAATGAAAGCAAATGCACAAAAAAATTATGAGGAAGAAGCGAAAAGACAACAAGAGATGGAGCAAGAATATTATAATAGTACACTTTCTGACTATGAAAATACCATTGCTGCCTTGAGAGATGAAAAAAGAGAATTAGAGGAAAAAAATCGAATTCAAGAGCAAGATATTATAAAATATGAAACAAAGTTAGAAGAATACAAAAATCAATTAAGATCATTAATTGATGAATAGAAAGCCATGTTGATGGCTTTTTGTTTTCTTGCTTATCAAATATACATTTGATATAATGGATTTGTTATATAGCTTAAGAATAAGGAGAATTATATGCGATTTAGTATTATTATTCCAGTGTACAATGTAGATAAGTATTTAGATAAGTGTTTAAAGAGTTTAAAAGACCAAATATACCAAAACTTTGAAGTGATTATTGTAAATGATGGAACAAAGGACAACAGTCAAACAATTATTGATCAATATGTATTAGAAGATGAACCAGAAAATAAATGGGATGAATTTAAAGAGGTTAATAATAAGT
>JAGZRP010000093.1 GCA_018381595.1 Bacillota bacterium | reverse complement strand
GGGTCAATTGCAATGACTTTGTAATTATTTCTAAAATGACTTCGTAACATGATTTTAGCTGTTGTTGATTTACCACTACCAGATGTACCTAAAATAATCAAGTTTGCATTATTACGGTTATGTTCTTTTTGTAATTGATATAAGAATTGATTGAAAAGAATAACTCCTCCTGAAAAGTCAACACCAAGTAGCGTTGATAACCCAGGATCTTTGATACTATCAAAAATGAATGGATACATTGCTGCAATGGTAGGAGATGGAATTGGTGTTCCAATACGTTGTTCTACGTCTTGATCTGGAAATATTGGTAAAATAGATTTTAATACTTTTTCCTGTTCAAAGCGAAGTGGAACTGCTCTCATCTGCATTGCTTCTAAATAGCTCTTTAATTGAATTTTCTTATTCGTTAATTCTTCTTCACTATCTGCTGTAATCATAATGTGAAGTTGAAAATCAAAAATCTTTGATTGCGTTGCAGCAATCATTTGAATAAATGCTTCTAATGATTCATAATCTTGACGAATTCTTTCTTGAATTGTTTTATCAACTTCTTGTTGATAACGTTCTTTCAAATCTGCAATTTCTTTATTTAACATTTTAGAGATTTCACTGTATGCAAAAGGGATATGCTTAATTACCATTTTAATTCCAGACATACTTGTAAGGTCTGATAAAAATCCAGACCCAATGTATTTTGGATAAGAAATTACGGTTAAAATTGTTGCATATTTGTCACTGATAATAAAATCAGATGGACGAAATTCTAACCCTTTTGGTGCTATTTGACTCTTAATATCCACTTGACATCACCGTCCCAAACGTAGTGGTTTGACCACCATTTAAAAAGTTATCCAAAATAATTCTCAAGTCATCATTTGTTGTTTGATGACAACTAAGTCCTGAATTAGCAAATTGAGTAATTAAACTACGAATTCTTTTTTGCATTTTATCTTCATCACGTGTTTTAAATAACAAGTAATATTCTGTATCAACAATATTATTATTTACAAAGGTATTTCCCTTGTTAATATCTTCTACAATTAATTTTCTTCTAATTGGATCTTGTGTTGAGTTGTATAGAAGTTGTAATTGTGATAAATAAACACTAATATCAACTGGTCTATCAGCTGCGATAACCCAAAAAGGATAATCAATCGTATTATAAGCATTTTTCAAATTTGATATCATTCCTGCTTGCATGTCATAGTCAAGAATGAAAATATTACGAGGCATGATTTTGATTCCTGTTACTTTTTCATTGTTATCAAGTATAATTGTTCCATTTTTAATATCTTTAATAGGAACAAACTCTGTTGTATATTTACTTTTCATCTGAGCCATTATGAATACACCAACCCTTCCATGTATATTGTCTTCTTTCTGTAAAAAAATTAAATGCTTCCTGTAAAAACGTTAATACGTTATGATAATTCGGAATTGGTAATACTAAAAATCCAGTAACCAATGCAGGTGCTAAAACAAGCACAGTAATCATTGTAGAGTTCAGGGGTACAAACATCAATAAAATTAATGTTGTTGCAACTCCAATTCCAAACATTATCAAATCAAACCAAGTGAAGAGTCCAAATAATAATTGGGACTTCTTCGAGTTTGCAGGAATTAAGAAATTTCCATCCATTTTGTATCACACTCTTTCTTTTTATTTTTCTTTTTATTTTTCTTTTTTACCAGCCTTCATCGCTTTTTCCATTTTTGTAATTTCTTTGTCAAGTTTCTTACCTTCTGTATCAGCTGCATTTCTTCTTGAGTATGTAGCATTGATTCCTTCAAATTCTTCTTTTGATATAGCAATTTGTCGTAATGATTCATTTGCGGCAGCAGCTTCCATAGCCGCATTTCTAGCTGCTTCATCTTTTTCAAAGGCCTTGAAATCATCATCAGTATATAATCCTTGTTCTTTTGCTACATTTAACATATATTCTTCATATGTTTTATCTTTATAAATCATCTTTCCGTTGTCCTCACTATAATCATTGTCGAATGTATTATACAATGCCTTTTGTGCTGAACCATCTTTTTCAGAAATCTGTCTTAAATAAGCATCATTCGCAGAATGTTCCATCAATTCTAAATTGTGACGTTTTTGACGTGCAATTTTTAATTTGTTTTCACGCTCGCTAGATGAACCAGAAGCATACTCTTGCCCTGTGAAATTTGTAAATTTATCTCTTGCTTTTGCGCCAAATCCATAACCCAAATCACGATTTTTTCTTGCATTTACTGAATTTTTTGTTCCTGCATAAATATCTTTACCAAAATTTCCTTTTCCTTTCAATACACTTGCTCCGGAATGAAGTGCACCACCAGCAACTCCACCTAAAGCACTCGCCATGATGCCATTTGTTCCTTTGAATTTCTTTCTATAGTCTTCGCTAACTTCATCGCTCCAATCATCTTTTTTACCATGCTCTTTTCTAAATTGATATTTCCCGACTGCAGTACCTGCCATATTGGCCATTCCACCAAGACCAGCACCAACAGCACCTCCTAATACGGCTGCTCCAAATGCATTATGTTTAAATGGATTTAAACTCATAGCACCAGTAGACTTAATACCAAATAGTTCTTCAATCAATTTTGGAACTTCTTTTGCAAATAATAGTAATCCTAAAATCACCATAGCACTTAACAAGAAATTCTCTGTTCCACTTTGATAAATAAATTTTTCTGAGTCAGCATCAAAAACATAATAACCAATTAAATTGTTTTGAACAATTTCTGAAATAACAAAGATAATAAAATAAATTGTAACTAATCTAATAAATAATCCTAAAAACGTAGATACACAGTTAGAAACCCAGTTAGAAAATATTTTCCCGCCTTTTTTCTCATCTACATTTGCGAGAATTGGAACAGGTGCAATTAACTGTAAGAATGAAAGTTTAACCGAACGAACGGCAACATCAAAACAGAACATAAATATCATCCATGCAATATATGCCCCAGCTATAGTTGAAATAATAAAATTATATTCATAGTTATCTGTATCATCAATAATCTCACTAAAGTCTCCGACACTTTTTGCCGATACAAATACACATTCATCTACATCCATTGCACTTGCTTCCCCTTTACATGATTCAGCACTTCGTGCATTGGTATCGGATTTTGGATGAAAAAATCCCCTAAATACTTGAGAAGAAATCATTTCTCCTCCATTTTCATATGCATCTTTGACTTGATCTTGATCTCCTGCTCCTAAAATTAAGTTCGCTAATACATTTTTACTTAAAAGAATAGATTGTAAACGGTATCCTAATGTAAAAATGTTAGGAACAATTACTAACAATACTAATGCGATTACAATCTTTTTAACTAGAGCGGGTCCTCCTGCTTTGGAATCTGTTAGAGAATCTGGATTTACAACCATTGTGATTAAAGAAATTGCCACCTTGAATAGCATAAAAATACCAATAATCACATAAATTCTTGTTGTGAATTTGGCTATGGATGTATCAGATATAATTGATACATTCGAAATTTGAAAAAATAAGGTATAGACTGATTCAATTAACCCATATACAATCTTATCAATACTATAAAAAAATGGGATAAGCATATTTTCAACTATCCAATTAATCATAATTCCACGCCCCTCTAATTTTACACGTTACATACATCAACATTATAGCATAAAAAAAATAATTATAGAATAACTATTCCATAATTATTTTTTATTTACAATCCCCATTAATTAAACAATTCGCACAATCAAATCCGGAACCAGCTCCTGATTTTTGTAAAAGGGCACATGCAAATTGAACAATCACTAACACAAGGAACACTGCCGCCCCTGAAATTAATCGTTTTATAAACTTAGAACCAGCTTTTTTCATATCTCCTGCATCTTGTGATACTGTAGCTTTTGCGAAATCAAGCATCCCAAATAAAATCATAATAATTGGGGTTGCATACAGTAACAAAGTATAAATTCCAGAAGTAAAGTTTGGAACTCTTGCATCAAGGCTTACACCACAAATTCGAATATTAGATATTCCCATTTGATTTAACTGCTCATCTCTATTGTTTAAATCTTTTACACATAGTTCATAAGCCTCTGATTTCTCCTCTTTATTGTATCTTTTCGCACAAATTTCTTCATTAGAAGCTGCCTGTACTGTTGTAGGCAATGTTAATGTCAAAAAAGATGTACAAATAAACATCATAATCATACAAGGTAACAATATATTTTTAACTCTTCTTTTCATATTCTCCTCCATATCATTTCTATTGGTAGTATATCATAATTCTTATGAAAAAAAAAGAACGATTTAACGTTCTATTATTTCTTCAATACACTTAATTGGTATTGTATCATTAATGAAAGGTTCTTCTGTATTTGCAGATACAATCAATTTTAACATAAACATAGTTATGGATATTACAAAAAATACTGCTGCCCCTGAAATTACTTTTCTAGTAAATAATTTCATGTATTTTTTCATATCTTCCTCTTTTTTTGCAACAACACCTTTTGCTAAATCAAGCATCCCAAATACAATAAGCAAAATAGGAACACCAAGTTCAATTAATTGAATGACATCTGAAATCGTATTTAATACAAATGACGATATCTGGATTCCACCAACATTACATGTTAATATATACATAATTTAAAAAAGTAATTACAAAAGTAATTACTCAGCACTTCCTGGGTTTAAAATAGCTTCAAGACAACTAGTAAATCCAGTATCCCCAGATCCAGATGCATTATTAAGTAGTCCTACTACAAATTGAACAATTGTAATTACAAAGAATACCATTGCCGC
>JAGZRP010000092.1 GCA_018381595.1 Bacillota bacterium | reverse complement strand
TGCATTATCAAAATTATAATAAACCCTTATAAAATAAGGATTTATGGAAGCTCTTAAATAAATTGTAATCAACCAGTTGATATTTACCTGGTTTTGTTGATTATTATTTTTCAAAGTATCACTTCCTATTTTCTAGTACTTTTATTTCTATACCAATTACGCCATACTTTTTCTGTTCTTCCATAGAATCATATTGTTTCACTTATCATACATTCTATTTGCATTTATCCTCTCATACCATTAGGTAAAAATTAATAATTTGACTTGTTTTAAAACATTATATCATCTGGATTCTGCCATGATTCTTAGACAATTTTATATAATCGATCATTATCATTGACGGCTAAAATAACTTTTGGAATTTCAGCTAACAATTCACTTGACAAATTATCATAATGAGGAACAATTATTTTATTACAATAACCAAATCCATTTCTCATAATTCGCAATTTACCTGTTGTTGTATCTAAATATTCTTTATGAAATATCATTGCTCCAGCAGATTGCCCAATCACGATACCGCCATTATCTATAAACTCTTTTATTATTTCATACTGATTATTTCTAATAATAGAATCCATCAAATTTTTTGGTTCACCACCACTTAAATATAAAACATCATATTTTTCAATAATTAATCTATTTTTATCCAAATCTATTATTTCAGATTGAATATTATTTTTCAATAATTCATCATGTGCAATTTGAGAATTAGTTCTATCTTCATTGATTAATTTTGCATTTGGAATAATTGCAACTTTTTTATTTTGCAAAAGATTGATTATGTCTTTATAACTATTCATATAATCTTTATACCTAGTATCTAATCCGTATGAGGTCAAATATATATTCATCAATTTTCCTCCTATTTAAAAGATATTTTATAACACTATTCACTGACAAAAAATAATTTATCAAACTTACCTTTACTTATTTAAGTATTTGCCCTTTCACAAATTAGTTCTATTTCTATACCAATTACTCCATATTTTTCTTGTTCTTCCATAGAATAATATTGTTCCATATCTTGATAATGAGCAGTATCACTTTCATCATAACCAATTGATATTTTATCAAAGTATTTATATAACTCTTCAAAATTTGTATACCTATGTAATCGAATGATTTGTACTGTAATTTTTTCTAATGTTGTTCTATTTGTAAATTCTATAAAATCATTCTCCTTTAATAATTGCCTTTTTTCATCATATAATCTTAATTCTATTTTCTTTGTCTGAGCTTTTACACGTTGAAATGGTTCATTATTCAAATACATTTGATGCTTCATATGCTTTTCCTCCAAAATGTTTTTCTACAAATTTTTATCATATATAATAATGACTCACTATATTTTGAGACATATTTTTTATTATAAACATTGCCTCCTTGTTTATTTGATTATACCATTTTTTTCACGCATCTTGTAGATATTTATCTTTATAAATAATGATTCCTCGTAATTCATTCATTATCTTTGCATATTGTACTTTAAAACAAAAGTCATTTTTTCTTACAATAATGACTCTTTTTCCTTGATTTATTTTCATCTACAAGCCAACTTTCACTCATATATGGAGATTCTATAAAATCTGCATCCACAGTCATCCCTGTTAGCCATTTTATTAATCGTACATCTGTTGTTGTAATTTTATCATTGATTTTAATGAGTTTGCCAGAAATATGACTACAATTTTCAGTTGGAAATTCACAGATTCCTTTTTTCTTTAAAATGCATTCATGATTTTTCTTTTCAATAATTTTATATGAAAACGGAATGATATTTCGCAAATCTGTTTTGATACTTTGTTTTTCTTTAAAACTAAAACATTTCTTTTTCATAGGACAATGGTTACAACCTACTTCATCTGGTCGATAATAATGTGCATTATAGTCTCGATTTAATTCATGTACATAAGAAAACAGACAAGAAGTTTTACGAAAGACTGGGACTTGATATCTTTCTGCTAATAATTCAAACTGTGCGACTACTTTTTCATCAATCATTTTTTTATGACCAAACTGATACCCAGGATATGGTTTCAAAGAAATTCCTTCTTTTTCCCAAATTTTCACACTCTCTGGTTTTCCTTGTAATCCTGAATAACCAATTGCAAGTCCGTATTCCTGAGCTAATAATAAAACGCTTTCAAATGATTCTACTGTATCATTTACTTGATAAATGATTGGACGATATTCAATAGAATATTTATAATTATTCTTTCTAATCTTTATTTGTTCTAAATTGTGTCTGAACCTCTCCATAGAACTACCATCCAATGGTGAATTAACACCAAAAGTAGAAAATGCGATATGTAAATCAAGTTCAAATGGAATATCTGGAAATTTAGAAAAATCTCCTTTGGTTATAATTACTACCGGTCCTTTATGATGTTTTTTCTCTAGTTGTTTCAAATAATATACTGTATTTTCCACTTGTAAAAGAGGATCCCCATAATATAGATTTACCGCAACTGGTATATTTGTAAATATAGAATTTAGTTCTGATGGAATGATCTGATAATGTTTTTCTTCTTGCTTTTCGCCATTTAATCTACAATACTTACAATCATAACAATAATTTAAACTATCCCCTAACATGTAAAATGATTTTGCAAACATTGCAAGTTTCGTAATCTGTAATTTTTCTTCATTCATATGATCTCACCTCTATTGCTATTGTATCAATCAATTTAAAAAGAAAAAAATACCATTTTTGCATGGTATTTATAACAAATTGTTATATCACTAAAGTTTAGTTTTTATATAATGTTCAATAAAAAACTTTGGTGCTTCTGTAAGATAATTTTTTATATACACAAGATTAATAGTAATAGTAGGTAATTTTTCAATTATATTTAATTTTTCTAATTCTCCTCTTTTAATATCATCTTTTACTAAGTCTTCAATCACATAACCAATTCCCAAATTTCTTTTAATTGCGCCAATAATCATCTCACTTGTATGGATGTGAAATACATTATGAATATCAATCTGATTCATTTCGAAAACTTCATCTAACTCATTTCGATTACTAGTACCCGGTATTGGCAATATCAGCGGGATATCCGCTAATTGTTTCAAAGAAGTAATTGGTCTACTATATTGAAAATTTTTATGTGCGACAAAACAATTATTGATAACAGAAAGTGGTTTTATTATCATATCTGATCTCGTAGTAAATATTGGGGATGTATCAATCATAAAATCAATTTCATGTGTTTCTAACAAAGTTAATAATTGTGTTGTTGATTTACTAATAATTGTAATTTCAATATTAGGATATAACTCATGAAATTTTGCAATATCTTCAAATAGATAAAAAGTTCCAATTTGTGATGGTACACCAATTGATAATTTACCTCTTTGTAGATTTTCTCTTTCTAAAAAAGAACGCTTTGCAATCAACAAATTATGATATGCTTTCTTAATATAATAAAATAATTCTTCTCCTTGTGGTGTTAAAGTAATACCACTTTGACTTCGATAAAATAACGTAGTTTGAAGTTCTTCCTCTAGTTTTTTTATCGACTTACTAATAGCTGGCTGTGATGTATATGTCTTTTTTGCAGCTTCAGTAATACTTCCGTGAAGGGCTACTTCGTAGAAAGTCTTATATAAATTCAAATTAATATTACTTTGATACATCATTGGATTTCCTACTTTCCTATTTATAAAACTCGAACTATGATTTGATAATTAATATTCTTTTAATTTTTCACTTAATTTTTTATCGATTCTTCTAGGTCCTCTTATCGCATGAATGCCATACGTTTTTAATCTATCAAAAGTAAATGCATCTTTTTCATATCTTTTCAATAATTTTATTTTCATTACCTTTTTCATCGATAAATTTTTATCTTCATATTGATATGGAATATCTACTTCTTCTACATAACACTGATACATAATTGCTGAATAAGGGGCTGCTATATATAGATAAACAATATCGCCAATTTTCATATGATTTGACTGCTTCCATAATATCGTATCTACTTCATTAAAACAATTCATAATATCATAATATTTTGGATTGGCAGGAATTAACCATTCATCTAAGCTTTCCGTAAATGCGTGACTCTCCTCAATCCGACTCATAATTTCTTCATCACTATAAGTATCATCTAAAATAATTGAAATCCAATTTTTCTTATTCATATGATAAGCTTTATAATAACCTTTTTTCTTTAAAAGTTGTGGTATCTTGTTTTCATGAAGTTTTACATTAATAATCTCGACTTCATAATCTCCTTTATCAATCTTGCCTTTATTGATATTCATAATGAGCCCATACCATTTATCATTCTGTGGATTTCTGAAAATTCCGTTTCCAGGAGATGATTCCCATGGAAAATCCGGAGAATCGTTATATTTTTCTTTCACCATATGTGTAATTCGATTTGCTTGATCTGTTATAAAATAATTGGCAGTTGTACACTTACTTTTGATGTCTTCTAAAACGCTTTTATAAGCTTCTCGCACTTGTGAAACAAATACTCCAACTTGATTTTCAATTCGAAAATTAGTGTATTCTTCATGGAAAGATAAATCATAAATAAGTCCTGTTATCGCCCCATCATTTGTAATAGTGATAATAACCTGAAATGCATTATCCATAATTTCTTTAGAAAAAATATAATGATTTTCTTCTTTTTTAAAACCATATAATAATAGTTTTTCAAAATCAAACTTACTTCTCTTAAAAATTTCTCTTTCTATATTCATATATACACCACTTTTCTATTACAATTGATAAAAACACAATTTAGTTAACATTGGAAAGGAACATAATGAAATCCTATTTTACTGTAAACATCATAGG
>JAGZRP010000091.1 GCA_018381595.1 Bacillota bacterium | reverse complement strand
TGCTTGGTCTTTTAATGTCTTTCCGATTTGGGGTAAGGCAACGATTAATATGATTCCTAATATCGATACCACTCCAATTAGCTCTATTAATGTAAATCCTTTCTTTTTCATATTTCCCATGACTCCTCTACTTTTCATTCTATCATACTATTTCCTTTATAAACAAAGGATATTTGGTAGGAGGAGACCAAAAAAATCGATATTTTTTGCAGACAGCAAAAAGAGTGTTTCCACTATGAAAACAACTCTGTTTTAACATTTTATTATCTAAATTATCTCGTTTTCTATTGGAAGTATTACTTAAATACCCCTCCCCATGGTAGCCTTTTGTTAACCTTCATACACTTACACTTCCTTTAGTATTTATCTTCTTCATTATACCAAAGATTTGCAATTTGTAAAATAGTTTATTTCTCTACTCTTTTATTTTAAAAAAACTATATTTCACAGAATGGTTCTAATGATAAAATCTCTTTATGAAGCGAGCGAGCATATTCAATTTCCTTCTTCGTATCTGTTCCAATATATCCATTGACATTCACAACATAAAGCGCATCACTTATTTCAATTTTTTTATAATGAAGCTGACTTAATAAAGCGAGCTCAGAATCAGATAATTTTTTATCCTCTGGAAAATAGACACATTGAATAACAACATCACCATTTAATTCTAATTCAGTTGCAATATTCATCATTTCTTTTTGAAACTTCATACTTCCACTTAACGTAATTACTTTCATCATAAACACCTCTTATATCAATATAGTAACATAGTTTAGATGAAACAAAAAGTAAAAATGCTTACTAATTTTATCTTTCATTTTTTCGTATGAAAAAATTTGGCAAAGAAAAAGAGTGAATTCTCACTCTAGATAAAACTTTTTCTTGTATAACAATTTACACCCTCAGGCAAGTAAATCACAATAGTTCCTGGTTTCATAAATTTAATAAAACCAAGTCCAGGAATAACAAGATCTTCTTTTCCTTTCACAGAAATATGATGACAAACGAGATGTTCCATCTCTTTTTTTTGATAATAACGTTCTATCGAAAGGGCATTAGATACATAAAATATGATTTGATTATCCTTTGCTTCCAAATAGAAGAAATCCTCTATTTTAAAATACTGTGTTCCTTTTACTTGATAAGAAATAGGACGGATTTCTTTTTTAGGAGTTATTTTTTTTAATAACTTTCCATCTTCAATGATATGAATGAAATTGCCTTCATCTAAAATTCCTGGAGTATCTATGAGAGTCAGAGATTCATCAATAGGTATTTCAATCATATTTAAAGTAGTGCTTGGTAACATAGAAGTCGTAATCACTTTATCACTTTTTGTATAATCTTTTAAAAATTGATTTAACATGGTTGATTTCCCAGCATTGGTAAGACCAACTACATAGACACGTGGACTTTTCTGATACTTTTTTATCTTTTCATATAATTCATCAAATTGATAATTCTTTTGACTACTAATCATAATTTTATCTACGAAATGATTCGAAAATACATCCATATAATCTAAAAGTCTTTGTTCATAAATGACTTTCGGTAATAAATCTCTTTTGGTTAATACCAATAAAATATCTTGATTAAAAAAATCTAAAACTTCTTTAATCTTTTGATTAATATGTAGTACATCGACAACAAAAATAACTAAATCTTTGGTCTTTGCAATGTTTTTTAATATTTCTTCATACTCTTGATTGGTTTTTTCTACTACTTGATACTTATTATAGTGACGAATTTGAAAACAACGTTCACATAAATCTTTTTCAAGTGAGGAAACATATCCTACTTCATTTATCTCTTTATCTTGTAAAATAGCTCCACATCCAATACAAGTTTTACTCATAGTATTTTCCTCTCATAAATAAATCACGTTTACGAAGTTTTCTCATAATTCTCTCTTCTCTTTTACGATTGCATTTAGTCAATATTCCATCATGTGTACTGATTGGATTGACAAGTACTGTCGTAATTCCTACTTGGTTTCCACCAGCAATATCTGTTAATAGTTGATCCCCGATAATAGCAACTTCACTTACCTGTAATTTTAATTGTCTCATCAATGCTTCAAATTTACCACGATAAGGTTTACAAGCAAATGAAACTGCATCTACATCTAACTCTTCTGCAAATGGCTGTACCCTTCTTCCAGGACTATTTGAAAAGATGACAACTTGAAAATTTTTATCTTTTAATTCTTTCATAAAGTTTTTTAATTTATCAGTGGCTTTTTTAATTCCTACTGGAGATAACGTATTATCTAAATCAAATAAAATACAGCGGATTCCACGTTCTTTTAATTTTTCATAATCGATTGTATAAATACTTTTTTGATAAATATCCGGTATATATTTTTCCATACTACTTCCCCCCGTAATCTGTTACCATTTTACCATAGATGATTATCATTTATCAACGAAAAGTGCTTTGTTTTCTCATATTACTTTTCATTTTATGATATACTACTAGTAGTGGTGATATCATACATGGAAGAAGTAAATAGCAAAGGATATATCAAAGGCTTTAAAGCTTTTTTACCAGGATTAAAAACACAGTTTGGTAGTAAGTTAGAAGTAGGAAAATATTATCATACGAATGAACCAATTGAATTTAATAAACATGGATTCCATTTTTGTGAAAGATTAGAAGATACCCTTCACTTTTTTACTCAATTTGAAAGTGATGTGGATATTTGTGAAGTAATTGGCTTTGGTGATATTAAAAAAATGGATAATGATTATTATGGTTATTATGATATGTATGTTGCAAGTAATATCAAAATCGTTAGACAACTCTCCAAAATAGAAATTTTAAACCTATATAAAAAACTATTAGAAAATCCCTATTTCTACGATATTCGCATTTCTAGATTTCTTGCATACTATCAGAATTTAACAGAAGAGGATTATCAATATCTTGGAATTCATTCCAATCAGTTCCGCCTTCGTTATTACTAAAAAAGAGCTCTCGCTCTTTTTATTTTTGTAATACAAACTTATCATCTTTCCTATCTACTGTCACAGTCGTTCCAAATGGAATCTCATCTTCAATCATAGACTGCGCTAATAGTGTTTCTATGTTCCTAGAAACATATCGTTTGATAGGACGTGCTCCATAATTTGGATCATAAGCATGTTCAATGATAAAATCTTTTGCTTTCTCTGTTAATTGTAACTTTATATGCTTATCCGAAAGTCTCATTTCCAATTCTGATATGATTTTATCCAACACTTGGTAAACAACTTCTTTTGAAAGTGAATGAAACATAATAATTTCATCAATACGATTTAAAAACTCAGGTTTAAAAGTATGTCTTAATTCACTCATAATCAAATCTTCATAATTTTCTTTTTGTTCCAAAATATATTCGCTACCGAGATTTGATGTCATAATAATAATTGTATTTTTAAAATCAACTGTGCGTCCTTGAGAATCAGTAATACGTCCATCATCTAAAATTTGAAGTAAAATATTGAAAACATCACGATGTGCTTTTTCAATCTCATCAAATAAAACGATACTATAAGGATTTCTTCTGACTGCTTCTGTCAATTGTCCGCCTTCATCATATCCTACATATCCAGGAGGAGCTCCAACTAATCTAGAAACAGAATGTGCCTCCATATACTCACTCATATCAATACGAATCATATGGCGTTCATCATCAAAAAGTTCATTTGCAAGAGTACGTGCAACTTCAGTCTTACCAACACCAGTAGGTCCTAAAAAGATAAAAGAACCTATTGGACGATTTGGGTCTTTAATTCCAGCTCGCGCACGAATAATTGCTTCACTAACCAGTTGAATTGCTTGGTCTTGACCTTTTACTCTTTTTTTCATATTCTCTTCTAGATGTAATAATTTTTCTTTTTCTCCCCCAACCAATTTTTGTACTGGAATGTGAGTCCATTTTGATACAATTGCCGCAATATCTTCATCGCGAACAATATCACTTAAAATATTCGATTCATCTTTTTGATGCAATGCTTCCAATTCTTCTTCCAACTTAGGAATTTCCCCATGACGTAATCTTGCCGCTTTTTCTAAATCATATTGATTTTCTGCTTGTTCCAATTCAAAACGTGCTTGTTGTAACTTGTCTTTGGTTTTACGAATATCTTCGTTGATTTTTTTCTCGTGTTCCCAATCTTTACGTAGTGCTGTTTCTTGTTCTTTTAACTGAGAAATTTTTTCTTTAATTTTAGAAACTCGCTCTTTACTGAGATCATCTTTTTCCTTTTTCAAACTCTGTAATTCAATTTCTAACTGCATAATTTCACGAGTTAACTTATCAAGTGGAATTGGAACAGAATCAATTTGTACTTTTATCGTTGCACAAGCTTCATCAACAAGATCAATTGCCTTATCTGGTAAAAATCTATCTGTAATATATCTATCTGCTAATGTTGCAGCAGAAACTAAAGCACTGTCTTTAATATTGACTCCATGATATACTTCAAAACGTTGTTTTAAACCACGAAGAATCGTTAAAGTATCCATCACCGTTGGTTCACTGACTTGTACTTTTTGAAAACGTCTTTCTAGTGCTCCATCCTTTTCAATATATTTTCGATACTCATTTAAAGTAGTAGCTCCAATACAATGAATTTCTCCACGAGCAAGCATTGGCTTTAACATATTTCCAGCATCCATTGCTCCTTCTAAAGCACCAGCACCTACTATCATGTGAATCTCATCAATAAAAAGAATCATCGAACCATCAGATTCCTTGATTTCTTTTAAAACTGCTTTTAAACGTTCTTCAAACTCACCACGATACTTCGCTCCTGCAATTAACGCTCCAAGATCTAACTCCCAAATCGTTTTATTTTTCAAACTATCTGG
>JAGZRP010000090.1 GCA_018381595.1 Bacillota bacterium | reverse complement strand
TACTTCCGTTTTCCATTTTTTCATATTTACAAATTTCTTTTCTTTCCTCTTCTGTCTGAGGATAGGTTGTAAATGAAATATCTTCATCTTTTCTAAAAGTTATCACAAAGTGATAGACTGGCTTTTCACCATTTATGATACTCACTGTTCGTGCTACAAAACGCACTGTATCAAAGTTTTCTTGCACAATACTTAAATGGTAGTATTTAGAAGTAGAAATTCGTTCTAAAAGATCTACAACTTTTTGGTTTGTCTTTTCATCATAATCATAACTAATTCCACGATTCAAAAATCCATCATAATCTCTATCTATTTGATAGGCAATATTTGGACTTGTTTGTGAAAAAAGAGGCGCATTTTTCACGGTTTTAGGATTAGCTGGTACTGGGACATAGTTCTTTTTCAATTCTAAATAAAATTGAAATAATTGATGTTCATTCATAATGTTACTTCCTTCCAATGACTGTTATTTTAACACAGATATCAAAAAATAAAAAGTAGGAATACACTACTTTTTACTATTTTTTGTATTGAAACAAAGCACTTGGTCTATGACCTTCTCCTGTTTTCATCTTTGTAGTTTTTACAACTTTATCTTTAATGATTCTACGGAACGCAGGATCTAATAATTTTTTATTTAAAATTACTTCATATACCTGTTGTAATTCTCCTAAAGTAAAATACTCAGGCATCATATGAAAGACAATATCTGTATACTCTATTTTGTTTTTTAAGCGTTCGATTCCAAGAGCAATCACTTTTGCATGATCAAATGCTAAATGATCATTTTTTAAGACCTGATATTCATAACGCCCAGTGGTTTTATCTTTTAATATTTTATTGAATTTAATCACAAATGAATCGGTTCCATTATCAAATGTCATTTGAAGTTCTTCTTTTTCTTCTAAAATATGAAGTGTAAACCACGAAGCTTGCACATCTAATTTATCTTTTAATTGATTCTTATCAACGAGTGCCATTTGAGCACATGAGATAACACGCATTCTAGGATCCCTTGATACATCACTAAATGTATACAATTGTTCCATATAAATATTTTGTAATCTCGTCTCTTCTTTTAAAATACGGGCGCTTGCTTCTTCAATGGTTTCGTCTATTTTCACAAAGCCACCAGGAAGACACCACTTATCTTTAAATGGATAGTTATTTCTCTTAACAAGCAACACACTAAAATGTTTTTTA
This sequence comes from Bacillota bacterium, assembly GCA_018381595.1. GTDB lineage: Bacteria > Bacillota_I > Bacilli_A > RF39 > UBA660 > UMGS2016. The sequence goes on along the minus strand of JAGZRP010000090.1, from coordinate 3,686 downwards.
TTTAACTTACGATAATTTTCTTGTACTCCATCTGATACACTGAACAATAAAATATCTGTTGTTATCGATAAACGTTCAAATGCATTGGGATCATATTGTTTTAAAAATTCTTCTTCTGTTTGATACAAAGTCATCACCTACTTCTTTTATTATACAATAATCTGTTTCAAATAGAAAGTTATGATTGATATAAATGGTTTTTTTGAATATAATCGTATACTTCCTTGGTAACCAAATTTTTATAATCAAATCCATTTGCTATGAGTTCTCTTATTTGTGAGGAAGAAATCGGTGCTAATGAAATAGGAATAATATGAATATGGTTTTGATATTCTGGATATAAATTCATTAATTCTTCTACATTGTCTCCATTTCTTGGGACTACCAGGAAATGATACCTTTCCATCATATATTCTGCATTTTTCCAAGTGTTTAATTCTTTTAAATTATCACTTCCACAGATAAAGTATAATTCTGCGAAAGGATTTTGGGTTTGAAAATAATCTAAAGTTTGATAAGTATATGTTAATTCATAATTTACCTCATAATCAGAGATAATGACATTCGAATTTTCTGGAAACATGCATTTTAACATAGCAATTCGATGTTCAGGAGAAATTAAAGCGGTCTTAGGGTAATTACGTCCTGTTGGAACAATTACTATTTTGTCTAACAAGTGGCATCTTAATAATTCTTGAACAAATTGATAATGCATTTGATGGGGTGGATTAAAACTGCCACCAAAAATTCCTATTTTCATCGAATCACTTCCTATTCACTTTCTTGGATATATGTTGGAATACGAAACTTGTGTTGGGCATTTTTATTTAATCTCTCTATTTTTTTTCTAACATCCTCTGCTACATTTTCTGGATTTTCCATATAACTTGCAATTTCTTGATAAGTAACGCCTAATTTTTCTTCATCTGTTTGATTGGATAATCCATCATCAGGCGTTTTATATAATACCTTCTCAGGTACTTTTAAATATGCACCAATTTGAATCACTTCTTCTACTGTAAAATCTGCAATAGGAGCAATGTCATGAACACTATCTCCACCTTTTGTAAAATATCCAACAAATAATTCACATTTGTTAGAAGTACCAACAACAAGGTAAGTTTTGTGATTGAGTTCACTAAATAGTGCCGCTAGATAATAAAGTGTAGACATGCGTAATCTCGGTTTTAAATTAATATCACTATTTTTTGTTTGTTCTTCTGTAAATTCTCCAAGATGTGTTAATTCTTCTTTAAAATCATCATAGATATTTGTAATATTAAAATCATATAATGGAAATCCATAGTAATCACTTACTAATTTCGCATCTTGTTTATCTTCTTCTTTCGAATGACAAGGAAGTGTAACTCCAATCACATTCTCTTTTCCCAGTGCTTCTACCATCAAAGCAGCGACAATTCCACTATCCTTTCCACCACTAATTCCAAGAATTGCTCCTCCTAAATGATTTGTTTTGTAATAATCTCTAATAAAAGCAATTACATTTTCGGTTTCTTTTTTCGCATCAAATTTCATTTTTTCCTCATCTCTTTCTTCTTTTGATAGGCATATAATCCTATCATTGTGTTCGCATCATTCATTACTCCACATTCTAATAATTCGTAGGCCTCATCAATATCCATTTTAATAATCTGGATATATTCTTCCAAATCTAATTGTTGTTCTCCTACTCTTTTACAATTATACCCTATTATGACAGAATTGTAAGCACTAGAAATACCAGAATCTTGATAAAATGAAGTTAATAATTCTACTTTTTCTGGTTCATACCCCGTTTCTTCTCTCAATTCTCGAATTCCTGCCTCAATAGCTGTTTCGTTTTCTTCGATATATCCAGCAGGTAATTCTAAGCTAGCTGACATTTGTTTTAATACGCGAGGCTGCATGACAAACAAGATTTGATTGTCTTCTGTAAGAGCAATCACAATCGCTGCACTACCATCATTGCTTCCTTTTAACAAATAATCTCTCGTTAGTGTGTTTCCATTTTGCAGGAAATATTTCTCAGTAACTACTTTTAAAAACTTAGATTCTGCTTGTTTCTCTTTTGAAACTATCTTCAATGCTTCTTGATATTGTTTTAACTTAGCTTTGATATTAGATAATGCCATATGCTTTTGTCTTTCCTTTGGTTTCAGCTTGGTTTTGTGCTTTTGCTTTTCCATCTAAAATCATTTTTCTTTTTAACATCAATAAATCTTTAGAAAGGGAAACAGGATATGGAGTTGGATTCACAATACGACGTGTTTCGTTTGCTACTGTATTTACTTCTCTTTCACAGTATTCTCTACTTTCCTGAGCTGTTGGCTTTTGATAAACCAATTCCCCATCTTTAAAAATTGGAACATGTAATTTTCTTACTTCATAATTTGTCAATTTCTGATAGTCTAGTTCTGTATCCCCTGTAATCATAGTGTATCCATTTTCACCGATCGTCTCAGTATCAAGTGTTAATACATCTCCAATTGCTTTTTTTGTTGCTTTATCATAAAGACGGTAAACATTTTTCATTCCTGGATTGGTGACTTTGCCTACATTGTTACTTAATTTAATACGTGGTTCCATATGATTTTCTACCTGTGTTGCGGCAAGCTTATAAACACCTCCAAATACTGGAGAATTTTTTGAAGTGATTAAATTTTCTCCTACTCCAAACGTATCTAATTTTGCTCCTTGCTCTAACAAATCACGAATTAAGTATTCTGTTAAGGAATTACTTGCGCAAATTGTTGCATCAGTAAGTCCTGCCTCATCTAGTAATTTACGAGCTTCGATGGAAAGATAAGCTAAGTCTCCACTATCTAGACGAATTCCTTTTAAACGATATCCATTTGGGATTAAAAATTCTTTGGCAACTCTTATCGCATTAGGCACTCCACTTTTTAAGGTATCTATGGTATCTACCAATAAAACACAATCTTCTGGATACGTCTTCGCATAAGCGAGAAATGCTTCATATTCTCCTAATTCTTGGATTAAGCAATGAGCCATTGTTCCAAGAATAGGTACTCCATAGCGAAATCCAGTTCCATAACAAGATGTCCCGACACAGCCACCAATATATGCATATTTTGCTCCAACAATCGCTGCTTCTTTATTATGCGCTCTTCTTGCCCCAAATTCTAAAACTGGTCTTCCTTTTGCTTCATCGACAATTCTCCTTGCGCGGGTAGTAATTAATGAACCGTGATTAAATCTCACTAACAAATCAGTTTCAATTAATTTTGCTTCAATTTTGTTTGCTTTTATTTTTAAGATAGGTTCATTTGGGAAGATAACCGTCCCATCTGGTACTGCTTCGATACTTCCTGTAAATTTTAACTTACTCAAATAATTTAAAAATGCTTCACTAAACTTATTTAAACTTCTTAAATATGCGATATCTTCTTTGGAAAAGTGAAAATTCTCAACAAAATCGATAATTTCTTCTAATCCACCTGCAATACTATAACCACCTTGATCCATATTGCTGCGATAAAATACTTCAAAATAATTTTCTTCCTCTAAATTTCCTTCATTAAAATCCACTTGGCTCATCGTAAATTCGTATAAGTCAGTTAACTTATCCATATCTATTTTATTGTTTTTCATCTTATTTTCCTCCTTTTTTCAATACTTTTTGGATTCCTGCTTGTTCCATCAGTAACCAAGCTGCATCCGTGTAT
>JAGZRP010000089.1 GCA_018381595.1 Bacillota bacterium | reverse complement strand
ATCCACATTTTTTTATTCATTTCCTGACATAAGTCAAGAAAGTGGAGGGAATCATTCATTTTTTGTCCTGCCATTTTTTCATAAGAAGATTCATCCAATGCTTTGATATCAAAAATAACTAAATCGGTATTATTTAATATCTCTTCATGTAGATTAGGATTCACACCTACTCCAGATGTATCTAAGCAAGTGTGTATTCCTTCTTCTTTACAAAGTTTTAATGTTTCTAATAAAAATTCAGGTTGGCACAGTGGTTCTCCTCCTGAAAAGGTAACCCCACCATCTTCTCCAAAATAGTTTTGATAACGCTTTATTTTTGAGACCAATTCTTCAGGTGTTCTTAAATTCTTTTCTTTCATATCCCAAGTCTCTGGATTATGACAGAATAAACAACGGAGTCTACATCCTTGTAAAAAAACAACAAAACGTACTCCTGGACCATCTACAAGGCCCATTGTCTCAATGGAATCAATACTTCCTTTTGTCACTAAATAGCCTCGTGGAACGTACGATCAATAACTTCTAATTGTTGTGCCTTACTCAAACGATTAAAGTGAACAGCATATCCACTAACACGGATTGTAAGGTTTGGATATTTATCAGGATTTTCCATAGCATCTATTAATGTTTCACGGTTGAATACATTCACATTTAAATGATGTGCTCCTTGTTTAAAATATCCATCTAACAGTGCAACTAATTTTTTAATACGTTCTTTTTCATCTTTTCCAAGGGCATTTGGAACGATTGAGAATGTATTAGAGATTCCATCTTGACATACATCATGGTATTCAATTTTTGCAACAGAATTTAAACTAGCAAGTGCTCCACTTGCATCTCTTCCATGCATTGGATTTGCTCCTGGTGCGAATGGTTCTCCTGCTTTTCTTCCATCTGGTGTCGTACCTGTTTTCTTACCATATACAACGTTAGATGTAATTGTTAACACAGATAATGTGTGATGCGCATCACGGTAAAGTGGATGCTTTTTCAATTCTTGAATAAATTTTTCTGTTAACTCTACAGCAATAGAATCTACTTTATCATCATCATTTCCATATTTAGGATAATCTCCTTCTACTTCAAAATCAATTGCAAGACCATTTTCATCACGAATTGGTTTTACTGTCGCATATTTGATTGCTGATAAACTATCTACAGCAACACTAAGACCAGCAATTCCAAATGCCATCAAACGTTCTACATTGGTATCATGAAGTGCTAATTGTGATTTTTCATATGCATATTTATCATGCATGTAATGAATAATATTCATTGCATCTACATAGATTTTTGCAACTTGTTCTAATACTTTGAAATAAGCTTCTTTTACTTCTTCATAGTCTAAAACTTCACTCGTAATTTTTGGAACATTTTCTAACACGAGTTCCTTTTTCATTTCATCCACACCACCATTGATGGAATAAAGTAATGATTTGGCAAGGTTACAACGTGCTCCAAAGAATTGCATTTGTTTTCCAACTTTCATGGCAGATACACAACATGCAATTGCATAGTCATCACCATAAATTGGACGCATTAAATCATCGCTTTCATATTGTAGTGCATCTGTTTCAATTGACATTTTCGCACAATAATTTTTAAATCCTTCTGGTAATTCTGTACTCCATAAAACAGTCATGTTTGGTTCAGGAGCTGGCCCTAAAGTAGTAAGGGTGTGTAAATATCTAAATGAGTTTTTCGTAACTAATGTACGTCCATCTCAGCCATACCACCAAGTGATTCAGTCACCCAGGTAGGATCTCCTGCAAATAAATCATTATATTCAGGTGTTCTTAAATGACGTGCAATACGTAATTTAATGATTAATTGATCAATGATTTCTTGTGCAGAACCTTCATCAAGTGTTCCTTCTTCTAAATCTCTTTCAATATAAATATCTAAAAATGTAGATGTACGACCTAAACTCATGGCCGCACCATTATTTTCTTTAATCGCAGCTAAATATCCAAAATATAACCATTGTGCAGCTTCCATTGCATTATTAGCAGGTTTTGAAATATCAAATCCATACTTACTTGCCATAGATTTGATTTCATTTAATGCTTCAATTTGCTCACTTAATTCTTCTCTCATGCGAATGACAGAAGAACTCATTTCTACTGTTTCTAATTGACTTTGGTCAAACTTTTTCGCATCAATCAAACGATCAATTCCATATAAAGCAATACGACGATAATCACCAATAATTCTTCCACGACCATAAGCATCTGGAAGACCTGTTAATAATCCAGTATGACGTGCCATACGGATTTGTGGTGTATAAGCATCAAATACTCCTTGATTATGTGTTTTACGATATTTCGTAAATACTTCTTTCATATCAGCATCAATTTCATATCCATATGATTTCAGTGCTGTTTCTACCATACGAATTCCTCCATATGGGTTTACGATACGTTTTAAAGCTTCATCGGTTTGTAATCCAACAATCACTTCTTCATCTTTTGAAATATATCCAGGTTCATAAGCATCAATTCCAGATACTGTTTTGGTATCTACATCATAGATTCCTTTTTCCCTTTCCATTTTCATTTTTTCTTCAATGACATCCCATACTTTTTTAGTTTTATCACTAATACCAGCTAAGAATGATTCATCACCAGTATATGGTTTTACGTTACTTAAAATAAAGTCACGTACATCAATTGTATTTTTCCAAGTTTCTCCTAGGAAACCTCTCCATTCATTCATATGTTACCTCCTTTAATATCCTGCATTATCAGTATATCATAAATCCATTCAAACGTATCCTGAAACACTACAAATTGAATGATTTTTCAAAGTCTTTTCTGTCAACTAATCTACACTTTCAGAAAGTGCTTTTAAAAACTCCTCTTCTGACCAAATAGGAACTCCGAGTTCTAAGGCTTTTTGATATTTACTTCCAGGATTTTCTCCTACAATCACAGCGCCTGTTTTTTTACTCACACTACTTGACCACTTCCCACCAAGACTCTCAATTTTTTCTTGGGCTTCTTCTCTGGTCATCGTATTTAAACTTCCCGTTAATACAAAACTTTTTTCTGAAAATAGACGATTGACGGAAATACTTCCTAAATAATTCATATTAAGTCCATTCTCTTTTAATTTTTTAATCAACTCTTGATTTTCACTAGAACCAAAATATGCTACTAAACTTTTGGCAATAATCGCACCAATATCTCTTACTTCAACAAGTTCTTCATAAGTTGCATTCATTAGGTTATCTATATTTCTAAATTGAATTGCTAAAATCTTTGCTGTTTTCGCTCCAACGTGACGAATTCCTAATCCAAATAACAAACGTTCTAAGGAATTTTGTTTACTCTTCTCAATGCTTTCTAATAAATTATTGATACTTTTTTCTCCAAATCCCTCTAATTCCATTAATTCTTGCTTTTTTTCATGTAAGTGATAAAAATCAACGAAGTTTTTTAAATATCCCATGTTATAAAAATCTTCGATGATATTATCACCAAAACCTTCCATGTTCATGGCATTTCTACTTGCAAAATGAATTAATACTTCAATTTTTTTCGCATCACAATGTGGGTTCCTACAGTAATATGCTGCCTCTTCTTCTTTTCTCACCAAATCAGATGCACAAATTGGACAATGTGTTGCCATTGAAAATGGAACCTCAGAACCATCTCTTCTCTCTAACACAGGACCAATTACTTCCGGAATAACATCTCCTGCTTTTTTAATTTTTACAATATCTCCTACACGAATATCTTTAGAAACAACATAATCTTCATTATGAAGTGTCGCTTTACTAATGACAGACCCCATTAACAAAACAGGCTCTAATATTGCATTCGGTACCACTTGTCCAGTTCTTCCTACACTGAATTTAATATCTTTTAATTTTGTTAAAACAACAGTTGCAGGAAATTTATATGCTGTTGCCCATCTTGGATATTTCACCGTATAACCACATTTTTCTTGATCTGCTAATCCATTTAATTTAATCACAATTCCATCAATCTCATAATCTAGTGAATCTCTTTTTTCAGTCCACTCATTGACAAAATCTAAAAGTGATTCGATATCAGGGACCAATTGAATATTAGGATTGACTGTAAAACCTAACTTTTTTAAAAATTCTAACGCTTCATAATGGGTATGTAATCCATAATCTTCTGCATTTGGAATATGATACATGAAACTCGATAAATTACGACTTGCTGCAACACTACTATCTAATTGTCTCACACTTCCAGCCGCTGCATTTCTAGGATTGGCAAATGGTTCTTGACCATTTTTAAGACGGGTTTCATTTAAATCCTCAAATGATTTTTTAGGCATATAAATTTCTCCACGTACTTCAATATCAATGTTTTCTTTTAAGCGAAGTGGAATATTACGAATCGTTCGAACATTATGGGTAATATCTTCTCCAGTGACTCCATCCCCTCTGGTAGCTCCTCTTACTAGTTCTCCATTTTTATATAAAAGAGATACTGATAATCCATCTATCTTTAACTCACAAACATAGCTTGGATGATTGACATATTTTTTCACACGTTCATCAAAAGCAATCATTTCACTTTCATTAAACACATTACTGAGTGAAAGCATTGGTATTTCATGTCTTACTTTTTTAAAATCATCAATCACTTCTCCCCCAACCCGTACGGTAGGAGAATCACTACGAATATATTGTGGATATTTTTCTTCTAATTTTACAAGTTCATGCAAGTAATTATCATACTCTTGATCTGTTAAGGTTGGTCTATCTAATGTATGATATTCATAACTTGCTTGGTTCAATAATTCAACCAATTCATCTATTCGATTTTTGTTTCCATTATCCATGTTATCACCATAATTATTATACCATGTATCCTAATTTTTAGTATGAAAAAAAGAAAAGTATTTCTATC
>JAGZRP010000088.1 GCA_018381595.1 Bacillota bacterium | reverse complement strand
CGTCTTTTCCTAGTTTTTCTTTAATCTGTTTCGCTGATATTTGTCCAAACATTTTTCCATCTTTTCCTGTTTTCGCATTGAATTCAAATGTTTTTGCTTCTAATTCTTTTTTCAAATCTTCCATATCATGAACCATTAATGATTCTTCAATACCACGTCTTGCTTCATCATTTTTCAACTTTGTCATATTTCCAGAACTAGCTACTACTGCATATCCATTTTTGATTAAAAAGTTCTGTCCATATCCATCTTTGACTTCTTTGACTTCTCCCTTTTTTCCTTGTCCTTTTAAATCACGGGTAAAAATTACTTTCATGTTTTCACACTCCATTCAATATTGATAATAATTTTGTTTTTGCTTCTTCAATTGTTATATTGGTTAAACTAACCGCAGCATCGGTTAAATGTCCTCCGCCACCAAGTTTTTCCATATAACTTTCGACATCTATTTTTCCAATAGAACGTGCACTAATATATACGACTTCATTATTTAGTCTTCCAATTGCAAAAGATGCTTCCACATCATCAAATTTCAATAGTTCTTCTGCAATCACAGCTAAGTCTTTTCTTTCATAATGATTTTCGTCTAAGACACACATTGCCATGTTCTGGTTTACCATAAAACTTTTTTTCACAAAGTGTTGTCTTTTTAAATAACTATTTCTATCTTCTTTTAATAACTCTTGTTTTAAAATATGGTCAGCGCCCATTTTTGTTAAAATAGCTGCTGCTTCATATGTTTTATCCGTTGTTTTCACATTAAACTGATTGGTATCAATTTCAATTCCAGCCAACATAATCGTCGCAATCACTGGAGTTACCGTTTTATTTAAATACCTTAAATAACCAACAATAATTTCATTGATACTAGATTGATTTGGAGCAATATATTCAAAAATCGTTGGATATTTCGTATCTGTATTTTTAATATGATGGTCGATAATGACAATATTGTGAAAAGAATCAACCACATCTGGAAATTCTAACATTTCTTTTTTATGAACATCTAAAATAATTAGTAAACTATTTTCTTGTTTGTATTCTATATAATCTTTATTATTTAAAAAAGAAACATCAATTTTCTTTTCTTGTAAACTCTCTAAAGCATGTTTAATTGCTGTATTTCCTTCCAAATTTTCTAAAAAGACATAGGCTTTTTTATGAAAACTTTCTACAATTTGATAGAGTCCTAAAGAAGAACCAAAGGCATCCATGTCAATATCCTTATGAGCCATAATCATTACATTATCGCTTTCTTTGATTAATGTTGTTAATTTTTTGAACATTGTTTCCATGAAATCACCTGATATCATTATACTATAATTTTTGCAATCTGTCTTTAGTAATCCCAAGAAAAAAGAATGATTTTAACGACTTATATTTTTGAAAAAATCATATTATGTTTGAACGAAGATAATAACTGACTTTATTTTATGATTTTATCTTTCAGTGATTTCAAAGTATTTCAAATGATACCTAACATTTTTCCATAGGAAAAATTGGACATAGAAAAAAGAATGATTTCTCACATTCTTACTTATAAACGTTCCTTTTCATTGTTTTGTTTTCTAATTTTATTGGCAATATCTTTTAATTTTTTAAAACGATGATGTAATCCTGACTTTGTTATTTTATTACCTGTTTCCATACTGATAATTTCACTTAATTCTAAAAGAGAGACCTCTGGATATTTCTCACGATAAGCACATACTTCCGTTACTTTTTCATCGAGTAGGGAATAGGCATCTTTTTCTTTTAAATATTCAATATCTTTCAATTGTTGAAATGCGGTTTCCATTAACTTTTCAACATTCGCTTGCTCACAATTGTTCAAACGATTGGTTCTGTTTTTTTCTTCCCGATAAATACGAATATCTTCATAATATAAAATTGCATTATTGGCACCTATAATTCTTAGAAAATCCCCAATTTTTTCAGATTCTTTCATATAAATCATATATTTATTATCACGTTTTAATGTTTTACTATTGAGTTTAAAACTATTTAACAGTTCACTGATAAAGTCTGCATACTCCATATCATTTACAATGAATTCTAAATGATAACGAGATGTTTTAGGGTCATTGATACTACCAACTGCTAAAAACAATCCACGTAAGTATGATCTTCTTAAATCAAAATCATCATAAATATAATTTTTAGGAATCATCAACATTTTTCCATGACTTGTAATGGATAAATCTTCTAATATTTCTTCTTTTTTCTGATTGATTTCTAAAACATATTGAAAGTTCTTATTAAAATTATAACCATTTCGAACACTAATTCTACTATTTACATCATAAATGGTTTTGACTAGTTCAAAAATACGACGAGATACACTTTCATTTTCTGTCGTAATTTGAATACTTTTCTCACGAATGGTTGCTAGATTACGAAGGAGGGCAGATAGTTCTGAAATTGCGTCTGTTTCGATACTTGCTAGCTTACTGATTTCTTCTTTAACTTGTGATGTAAAAGACATTAAAGTAGGCTAGAGAAGATGTGAAATGCGAGTTTCATTGTATTATGACGAAGAACTCCATCTTCGATAATGACAAAATCATCTTCTATTGTTTTCACGTTTAATGTTTTTAAAGCTGCAATATCAATTGTAACAGGGTCTTTTTGTTCTAAATCTGCATATTTTTCTCTTAACTTTTTATCAATTTTTCCTTCATTCATAATGACTGAATCTACTTTGTGCTGTCCTAAATATCTATTTAATACTTCAATATGATCGGCTACTGTAAAATTATCTGTCTCACCTGGTTGTGTCATCATATTACATACATACATTACATTCGCTTTTGACGCATCAATCGCTTTCACGACTTCTTTGCAAATGAGATTTGGAATGATACTTGTATATAAACTTCCCATGGATAATAATACCAAATCGGCTTGTTTAATTGCTCTTACCACTTCTGATGAAACAATGGGTTCATTTTGATAATATACTCTTTCAATAACTCCCTTTGTTTCTGTAATATGATGTTCGCCAACAACGGTTTTACCATCTTTCATATCTGCCATTAACACAACATTATCTTCTGTTAAAGGAAGTACTTTTCCTTTTAAATTCATAATTTTAGCTAATGCTTCAATTCCTTCTGATAGATTTCCATTAATATTAGACATTGCTGTTAAAAGCAAATTTCCAACTGTATGACCATCTAAATCACTGGTTGTATGAAAACGGTAGTTGAATAATTTTTCTACCAATGGTTCTACTTCTGATAAGGATACTAAAACCCTTCTTATATCCCCAACTGCAATTGTATTAAACTCTTGTCTTAATCTTCCGGTACTTTGTCCATCATCACAAACAGATACAATTGCTGTGATATCAACAGGAAACTGTTTTAAACCACGAAGTAGGGTAGACATACCAGTTCCTCCACCCAATACGACAATTTTTTTCTTCATATTATCACCAATAACATTATACTATAATTTCTTTGATTATAAAACAAAAAGGATAGAACCTATCCCTTATTTCTGTGCAGTCGTTGCTGCTACTGCTGCATCTCCAACAGCTGTTGTTAGTTGATATACTTCCTTTTTTGTACAATCTCCACAGGCATAAATATGTTTTATATTTGTACACATATTCTTATCTACTTCGATAAATCCATTATCTAATTTTACTTCAGTATCTTTTAAAAATTCTGTATTTGGGCTCGATCCAATATATACAAAGATACCATCTAATACCATTTCCTCTTCTTTCTCAAGACATTTTGTTTGGATTCCAGTTAATCTATCTCCATCACCAATAAGACCTGTTACATGGGTATTATAGCGATATTCTACATTAGAACATTCTTTTAATCTCTCTTGTAAAAGCGTACTTCCTTTAAACTTTTCACTACGATTTAGCATAATGACTTTCTTACAGATACGTGCTAGATAGATAGCTTCTTCTAAGGCACTATTTCCACTTCCTATAACCCCAACAGTTTTATCTTTATAAAAGGCTCCATCACATAGGGCACAATAACTAATTCCACGACCAGTATATTGATTCTCATGTTCTAAATTTAATTTTCTAGGTGCTCTTCCAGAAGCGATAATTAATTTATCAGTGACATATTCATTAGAATTGGTGATAACATGAATCTCTGTATCTTTTACAATACGAGTTACATCCTCAAACACCATCGGAATATGTAAATAATTTACTTGTTCATAAATATTCATCGCAAAAGTAGGGCCATCAATTGATAAAAAACCTGGGTAATTTTCAATTTCTGATGTACGATTAATTTGTCCACCAGGGACTTCTCGTTCTAAAAGCAAGACATCTAACCCCGCTCTTTTCAAATAAAGTGCTGCTGTCATTCCACTGACTCCAGCACCAATGACAATACAATCATATTTTTTCTGTTCCATATTTTACCTCCATATGGTAATTTTTCTCTTTTTTCACACTATAGATTACAAGAACAACTCCTGCAATGACAAAAAGAATAGATACTAGTTGTGCTACTTTAAGGGAACCTAACATAAGACTATCTGTTCTTAACTGTTCCACAAAAAAACGTTCAAATCCATACCATGTCATATAAAGTCCTGTCATTGTTCCCATCTTTAATTTTGCGTATTTTCTTATCAAAAGTATCAATATGAATCCGATGAAACACCAAATAGATTCATACAAAAAGGTAGGCTGGTGATAAATTCCATTGATTTTCATTCCTTCAATGATAAAGTTTGGAAGGTGTAAGTCTTTTAAAAAGGTAAGGGTAGTGACTGGTCCAAAGGCTTCTCCATTCATGAAATTTCCCCATCTTCCAATTGCCTGACCTAATAAAAGACTCACAACAAGCATATCTGTTAATAAAAATGCAGGAATTTTATTCTTACGTGCGAAATATATTAAGTAGGC
>JAGZRP010000087.1 GCA_018381595.1 Bacillota bacterium | reverse complement strand
AATGTTAGGTATAAAAGATTTAGATAAAACTATTTGGCAAAAAAGATTTAAAAATAAAATCAATACTCGTTATATTGAAGGTAACCACTATTCAATTTACTCCAACATTGATTTAGGTACAAAAGTAGGAGAAAAAATAACTAAAATTATGGAGAATAACAAATGATTCCAGTAGATTTTTTGTTGATTTTTCCAAGCTTATTTATGATTCATGAAATGGAAGAAATTATTTTCATGCCAAATTTCATCTCAAATCAACAGAATAACGAAAGCTTCAAAAAAATAAACTCTTATTATACTCCATTTATTTTTAATTTGATTGTTCTCGAAGAATTATTATTATTGCTAATCACATTAATAATAAGTTGTAAATTTAATAATTTTACTTTTTACGAAACAATTGTTATTGCCTATATTTATCATATTTTTCTTCATATTGGGCAGTGTATTCTTCTAAAAAAATATGTTCCAGGAACTGCTAGTGGTATCATTACAGCTATTTACTGTCTAGCTTATATACTTTTATATTTAGGAAATGATTATCTTCTATATTTATACTCATTACTTACATTAATCTTTATTATTTGTAACTTAATATTCTGTTTTAAAATACTAAATTATAAATTAAAATAAATTTATACAAGGGGAAGCAATGATTGAATTTAAAAATATAAGTAAAATTTATCAAGTTGGTCAGCAAGAGGTAAAAGCACTTGATAATATTTCGTTTAGTATTAATAAAGGTAAGTTTACCGTTATTTTAGGACCTTCTGGTTCAGGAAAAAGTACCTTACTAAATATACTAGGAGGAATGGATCGTTCAACACATGGACAATTTTTATTTGATAATAAGGAAATCAACTTACTAAATGATAAACAACTGTCTATTTATAGAAAAGATGTTGTAGGATTTGTTTTTCAATTTTATAATCTTATTCCTAGCCTTACAGCTTTGGAAAATATTAGTATTGCTGGACACCTTAGAGGAAACTCTTCTGAATCAGAAAAATTATTAGATAAAGTAGGATTATCTCACAGAAAAAATAATTTTCCAAATCAACTATCCGGTGGTGAAATGCAAAGAGTCTCCATTGCAAGGGCACTAGCTAAAAAACCAAGATTACTATTATGTGATGAACCTACTGGAGCTTTAGATTCTAAAAATGGTCATTTAATTATAAAATTACTAAAAGAAACTGCAAAAACTAACGATGTTGCGGTTGTCATGGTAACTCATAATGACGAATTCCAAAAATATGCCGATACAATTATTAACTTAAAAGACGGAAAAATTAAATCTATTTCCAATAAAAATATACAAGAAAATTTAGATTGGGAGAGCGGTCAATGAAATATCTTAATTTAAAGCTCCTACGAGATTTAAAAAAGAATTGGCGACAATTTTTTTCAGTTTTCTTAATGTCATCGTTAAGCATTTTAATTTTTGTTGGATTACAAGGAGCATGGCATGGACTTGAAAAAAGTCTCGACAATTATATCTCATCTGCAGATCTACCTACTGTTTGGATTCAAACTTCCCAATTAACTAGTCAAGATCAATCTAAAATTAAATCAATTAAAGATGTTGATAAATTAAAAATAAGTACCATATTATCTGCTAAAATAAATAATAATTCTAAAGACCATATGACTATCGAGTCCACTAGTAATAAATCCGATGAAATTAAAGTTGTTGACGGTAAAAATTTCTCTAATACATCAATAAATACTATTTGGATAGATAAAGATTACGCTAGTAAAAATAATTTATCCCTCGATGATACAATCACTATAAGAATAGGCAATAAATTAAAGAATCTCAAAATCGTAGGATTTATCCAATCTGCTGAAAAAATTTATTTTACAGGTAGCTCAGACTATATTGCTCCTAACCATAAAAATTATTCTTATGCTTACATATCTGTAGCAACATTCAACAAATATTTTATTGATTATCCATCAACACAATTAATCAAAATATATTCAAAAAATAATGATATTAGACATGAAATTGAAACTATATTAGGTAATAGATTAATTTCTTACGAGAATCGCAAGACAAAAACTGAGATAGCTGAAGCAACAGAGCGTGTTGGTCAAATTCGAAATCTTTCTTTTCTATTTTCTTTTATTTTTATACTATTAGCAATTTTAGCTATGTTTTCAACCATTCTAAGGCTCATTGAAAGCCAGACGAAAGAAATTGCTGTACTCAAAGCACTAGGATATTCTAATTTACAGATTACTGAACATTATATCAGTTTTGGCTTTTTAATTAGTAGTCTCGGATGTATTATTGGTACAGTATTTTCCCCTATTATATCTTTGTTTGTTTTAAATACTCAAAAAAAAATGTTCTCAATCCCAAACTGGAGAATTGCTTATTCATGGTCTTCTCTAGGAATTATAGGGTTCGTTATTTTGATTTGTACTGTTTCTTCTTACATAGCTTCTCGACAAGCGGTGAAAGGCCTTCCAGCAGTATTTTTAAGAGGAACAGAAAAAAAAGTACATCATATTTTATTAGAAAAAATAGATATTATTTGGAGAAATATAACGGATGAAACCAAGTGGGCTATTAGAGATGCGCTTTCTAATAAAATACGTATTTTAATGGGAATAATAGGGGTTTCTGGCGGTGTGATGTTGTTAATTGCTGGAATAGGAATGCCTTCTTCAATGAACTATTTAGTTACTAAGACCTATAATAAAGATTTTAGTTATTATAGAAGACTTAATGTCAGAGATTATTCATTAGCAAATAAAAAATATGACGGTCAATGGATTCAAATTAATCAAGCACATTTTAGTAAAGATGATGGATATAATAGATTATTTATCATTGTAGATCAAGGAAATTTTGTTAATATAAAGACAACAGATGGAAAAAAAATTCAAAATGGTGGAGTATATATTTCTAAATCCTTTGCAAAATCTGCAAATATTAATATCGGTGACAACTTGACAATAAAACCGTATCAAGATAGTAAAAAATATGTAGTACCTGTAAAAGGTATTGTCGGAAGTGAGACTACTCAAGGAGCGTATATTACTAAAGCTACGTATAAAAGGCTCGGAGTAGAATTTAATCCTAAGACGATTTTAATTGATAGCAAATATTCATCATCTAAACTTTCAAATGATCCAAATATTTTATCTACAGTAACTAAGTACAGTCAGGAACGTAATGCATATAATTTTATAGATAGCTTAATGAATGTTTTTCTAATCATTATTGGATTTGCTTTATTATTAGTGATCGTAATACTATACAATTTAGGCTCCCTAAATTTTGTTGAACGCACAAGAGATTATGCCACTTTACAAGTCCTCGGATTCTCTAAGAAAAATTTACAAAATATTACCTTGTTAGAAAATATATTAACCACAATGATAGGTTGGATACTGGGGATTCCTATGGGAATATGGTTCCTAAATCAATATATTAAGACATTTTCAAGTATAAGATTAGAATTTATTCCATACGCTAATTGGCAAGTTTTATTAATAGCTACCTTATTAGTCTGGTTTACATCAATAGGTACAACTATTCTTTTTAATCGTAATATTAATAAAATAAATATGGTTGAAGCTTTAAAAGGAATTGAGTAATTACTCAATATATGTCTATTAATTTCTTGAACTGAAATACCGGCTTCATTATTAATTATGTCGGATTATTTATATTTAAATAAATAAATCAGTCTTATGTAAAAATGTTGGTTCTTTGTCAACTATAGTGAGTGACTAATAATGATAACCACCTGTCAAATGGGCTTGACTCGTCACCAACCTCTAAAAGAGGTGTTGGTATTACCTACCACTATCCCTAGAGGGATCTTCATATTCTTTCACACTCATTTTATTAAGTGCCAAGTCATACTTTTCTTGCTCTAGAATATATTTCTTTATGGTGGCTTCATTAAGACCGGCTGTGGGGCATTGTCAATTTTAATAGGTTGCAAAAACCTTTAATATCAACGTTTTCAAAATTTAAAATTTCATCCAATTTTAACTAATGTCATCAAAATAAGGTAAATTTTCTAGCAAAATCAACAAAAAATCGAACCAGAAAGTACAAAGTTTACCTTAAATGAAATTTTGATAGCTAAATTCCCAAACTAAGTTCCACCGTCCAATCTAGTGGAAGTTAGTCTGAGAAAAATGAATAAACCAGTGGAAATCCGTGTCAGGGTAAATTCCACTGGTTTTAGTTTTCCTTGATTTGAGTGTCTTTATCAACCGATTTTTTGCAAAATCGCATAGCGACTGCTTAGTTATTTGATTAACTCCACTTTGAACCCTGTTCTTTCCTCTTCCTTTGGCTACATTAGAAGCTCTGAATGTAGAAATATGCCCTCTTAGTTCGCCATTATCTACATCTATGTCAGTTACATTAACTTGAGTTTTTGAGTCGTCTATTGTTATATTATGTTTTAAATTTCTAGGTTTACTATTGAGGGTACATTTTCTTTCCCAAATCGCAACCTTGCAATTCGATTTGCTACCGTTTCAATTGCGTAACCACTTTTTGATTCAAAACTACTTACAAACACCATGTTTGCAACCATCCCTGTATCCATTTGATTCAATAAAAAGTTATATTTTTTTCTAGTATAGTTGGTTGAAAAGTCTACTTCAATATTCTGTAATAGATTTGCAAATTCCTCCACTGCTATTCCTTCAATTAGCTCTCTTTTATCACACATTATTCTACTCCTTCAAATAATTCACTAAGTGTCTTTTCAAATCCATCTGCTATTTTTTAATATTATCCAATGATAAATTTCTTTTTCCGTTTTCAACAGAGGCCAAATATGTTCTATCCATATTTATTTTTAAAGCAAATTTTTCTCGGCTAACATCTAAATTATTTCTAAGTATACGAACTCTGTTTCCGAATG
>JAGZRP010000086.1 GCA_018381595.1 Bacillota bacterium | reverse complement strand
TTTGTAGAGGATTATAATTGGAACCGTTTAGAGGACAAAGAAAAATTCGAAAGTCTTGGTTTTTATGTTTTCACAATTCGTATTTTGAGTGAAGATGATTTGAATTTGGAAAGAAGCAAATTGAATCAGATGGATTTTTCCAATAGGACGAAAGGTGTTATTGGTGATAGTGGAGACTATTCACATAGTTATTCAAGAGAAGATTATCAACGATTCCAGAAAAGAAAAGTATCTGATATTCCAGAAGATATCTATGACTTTGTCATTGATAATCGAGGTAGTAAAGAAGCACTTTTGAGCCAAACAAACAATATCATAGAGCAAATTAAAAAAGACATCAAATGATTTTGATGTCTTTTCTTATAAATCTAATGTTTCAGGAACCTCAAATAATGGTTCTACTTTTTCTTTTTGCTTTTCTTCTACCGTATCAATATGATTTTGTTCTTCGCTTTCAATGACCTCATTTTTTAATTGATTCATTTCTTTCGTTTGGTTTAATAATTTAGATAAGTTAATTTCTTCGATGGAATCCTCTAAACTGAGTTCTCCTTCTTCTTTGACATTATCATTATCTAATTCAATGAGTTTTAATACTTCTTCAATGGTTGTATCACCGTTAATGGCTTTTTCTAAACCATCTTGTAATAGTGTTTCTGTATCTCCACCATAAACAAGTTTACGTAGTTCATCTTTTCGAATCCCATTACTAATCGCATCACGAATTTCTTGATTGATTAATAATACTTCATGAATTGCTAAACGTCCACGATAACCACTTTGACATTCTTCACAGCCAACATTGACCCATACTTTATCAATTTCTGTATCTAATGTTTTCTTAATTAAGTCTTTTTCATATTCATTTGCATCTCTTTGTGTTTTACATTTCGGACAAAGACGACGCGCTAATTTTTGAGAGACAATTCCTTCTAGAGAACTTGCAAGTAAATATCTTTCAACACCCATATCAGTCAAACGTTCAATGGTATTTAAGGAGTTATTGGTGTGGATTGTAGATAATACTAAGTGTCCAGTAATAGATGCACGAACTGCAATTTGAGCTGTTTCTGTATCACGAATCTCTCCGATCATGATGATGTTAGGGTCTTGACGTAAGATAGAACGTAGGGCAGAAGCAAAGGTAAGACCAATCTCACTATTTACTTGTACCTGATTAATTCCTTCTATCTCCATTTCAACAGGGTCTTCAACCGTAATAATATTTGTATCAGGAACATTTAATCTTTGTAAAATAGAGTATACCGTAGTTGATTTACCACTACCTGTTGCTCCTGTTACTAAGATAATCCCATTTGGGATTCCAATCATTTCTAATACTTTATGATAGTTTTTATCATTCAAATCTAATGCTTCTAATCCGTTGAAACTTCTAGAATAATCTAAAATACGGATAACCACTTTTTCCCCTAAATTTGTTGGTAAACTAGAAACACGGAGGTCTAAGTTAATATCTCTTAATTTTACTTTAATCGCACCATCTTGTGGTAGTCTAGATTCTGTAATATTCATACCAGCAATAATCTTAACACGAGTTGTTAAGTTCTTCTCAAATTCTTCTGGAACATCTGTATAATCGCGTAATGCGCCATCGATACGAATACGAATCTTTAAAAAATGATCACGAGGATCAAAGTGAATATCGGAAGCACCTCTTTTTGCTGCATCGTATAATATTTCATTTACAATATCTACGATTGGCATTTTTTGATAGTCAAACGTACGTATCATATTGTCGACCCCATTCTTTTCTTTTATTCTTTTTTTGTTTAAGACTAGTATTTAGCCTGAATATATTATATAATATAATTACTATAAATACAAGTAAGAAGGGGTCAAGTTATGAAAAAAAATAATAAGGGGTTTGTACTAGTAGAAACGCTTATCGTGTCTGTTTTTGTCTTGACGACACTTGTTTTTTTGTTTGTCGAGTTCCGTAAAGTAAAACAGGGTTTTGACACTAGTTTCACTTATAATACGGTAACAGGAATGTATGCAGCAAGCAACTTTGCAAGCTATATTAAAGATGGCAGTTACGAAACAATTGTAAATGCGTTAAAAACAGATGGAAAGAATACACATTATATTGATCTTTCAGAATGCCCAGCACAACTTTTTGCAGAGCCAATTTACTGTGGTAGATTAAAAGATACTTTAAATATGAGTCATATGTATTTTACGGATGAAGATTTATCTTTTCTCCTTCGTAACTTAAATAGTGCTGATATGAATCCCACGACAAAAAAATATATTAAAACCATCAAATATGATAAAGATGTTTCCCGTTATCGTTTGATTATTGAGTTTAAAGATAACACTTATGCATCAATTAAAGTGACTGGTCATGGAGGTTTATAAGATGAAAGATAAGAAATTAGGAAATCGTGGTTTTACCGTTGTAGAACTTGTTGTTTCTTTTGCACTTGCGATGACAGTTGCTTACTTCATTTTTGATTTATTATATTCTCTTAAGAATTTAGCAACCGATGCAGGAGTCAAAACAGAACTACTTCAGAAACAAGCGCTAATGGTAAAAGAAGTAGAAAAAGATTTAGAAAATAAAAAACTTGTGTTAGCAACTAATTGTGGTAAATATTGTCTTGATTTTTTATTTGATGATCAAACGACAAAGCGATTATCACTCAATACAAGTTCTAATTTATTTCAATATGGAAATTTTGTCATCAAACTCATTGATGGTAGTGATTTTGGAGATATTGATGTATCAAATGAACGCGTTTTAACCAATGGTGGGGGTTTACAAAATGATTCTTGGATTAAAATTAAAATACCAATCAAAAATAAGTTAGTAGAAGGGGATTATGGACTAAACTTAGTTTATCAATATAATAGTAATGAAGTATCATTTAACGATTTGATTTTTGAGAATACAGCAACCAATATCTTATACCTAAAAGGGTCACAAGATATGGTATTATTCACAGACACACCATATCAGGAGCCTGGATACTTTTGGATTGATAATAGTGGGGTTCAAAGAACGGATGGTGTAAGTGTATCAGGTTCTGTTGGAGCGAGCGTAGGAACTTATACTTTGACTTATAGAGTGACTTATAATTCAAAAACATTTACAAGAACCCGTAAGGTAACGGTAAAAGATAAAACTTATGATTATGAATTTGTAAAATCTGCACAGTTATTCCAAGCACCTTACAAAGGGACTTATAAAATTGAACTCTGGGGTGCTGGAACTGGGGAAGCAAGGTATGGAAAAGGTGGCTATACCAGAGGAAACATTGTTTTAAACAAAGGAGAAAAGTTATATATCTATACCGGAGAACAAGGGAAAGATGGAACAATAGGAAATAATACAAATCAAACATTTGGAAAAGGAGGTGCTGCTACCTTTAATGGTGGTGGAGCAGGTGGAGAAGCTCGTGGTAGTACAACTTATCCTTATGCGAATTATTCTGGTGGTAATTCTGGTGGAGGAGCCACTGATGTCCGTCTGAGCAAAGGAAATTGGAATGATGCGACCAGTCTTAGAAGTCGTATTATGGTAGCCGGTGGCGGTGGCGGTTGCTTTGAAGAAGCGGAAAAGTCAATCGATACCAATATGAGCCAAGGTGGGACGACAACTGGAGGTGCTGGTGGAATTACCATGGCACAAGATCAAGCTGGATATTTATCAAAACGAGGAACAGGTGGAACTCAAACATCTGGAAATGCGTTTGGAGTAGGTGGTGCAGGAGCTCGTTCTGGACACGATACTGCTTGTAGTGGTCACAATGGTGGTGGCGGAGGCTACTATGGAGGAAAAGGTGGTCAAAGCACAGGTGGTTCTTGTTATAAAATATGTGGAGGTGGAGGCTCTAGCTTTATCTCTGGATATTCTGGATGTAATGCGGTCAATAGTGATGGTACCCACCGCGGTAATGCAACCCATTATTCTGGTAAAACATTTTCAAGTGCTACCATGATTTCGGGAACTGGTTCGATGCCAAATCCACGTTTAAATGAAAATAGTGTTGGTAACAATGGGAACGGTTATGCAAGAATTACATTAATAAGCATTCAAAATTAGGTACGTGGATATGTACCTTTTTATATGAACTGCATCCAAATATCAAATGTAAAAAACATCAGCATGGAAGCAAGAAAAGCATGTAATAATCGTGCAGTAAGATAGGGGAAATAATTAATTTTAGAGCCACTTAGAATACCCATCAACTGCATATGAACACTAAATCCACCAAACGATAAAATAATAACAGTCAAAATACTTTTTACTTTCAAAGGAATTCGTAGAAGACTGATATATTTTAATCCCTGCGTCATCTCAAAAAAACCATTTAAAATACTTTGATTAAAATTATTTAACTGAATATGTTTATCGATTAAAGTTGTAATAATTAAAAACGTTGTCGTGACACCAAGAATAAATAGTAATGTTTGAACTGTGTGGTTTAAGGCATCTGTCAAAATCTTGCCAAATGGTTTTTTTCTCTTTAATCGCGATTCTGTCATAGAATGAATTGCTTTTCTAAGAGAAACATTACTATTTTCTTTAGGACTTGCATGATAATTTCTAAAAAGAAGACCAATAATAATATTTGTAAAATAATGACAAATTAAAATTAATAATCCTACTTCTTTATTATTTAAAAAGCCAAGAGAGATTGTCCCTAAAATAAAAAGAGGATTAGAAAAATGGGTAAAAGTAAGTATCTTTGTTGCCTCATGTTCTGTAATTTTTCCCTCTTCTAATAATGCTTTGGTATATTTGGCATTTGAAGGAAATCCTGATATAATACTCATGACAAAAATAAAAGCAGTATTGCTTGATATTTTGAACACACGATTCATAACAGGTTTTAATAGTTCACTTAAAAATTCTACAAACCCATATTGAATGAATAATTCAGAAAGTACAAAAAATGGAAAAAGA
>JAGZRP010000085.1 GCA_018381595.1 Bacillota bacterium | reverse complement strand
ATTGCAGAAATTATTTGAGGCATATAAAAGCGTTGAAAAAAAGAAGAGTCTAATTTTTTCAGCCCCTTTATTATATATGTCCTTCAGGACATCTAGCGTTGTTTTATGTGGATATGCCCGGGTGATTCTTTATCGATATTTGCGTTATTTGTGGGTATCCTTTTGCAGTTTCAGTCGGCACTTTGGCTCGTTACGGTTTGACAGACCACCCAATGGGTGGTATAATGATTACATTACATATTTCAATAATGTGAGGATGGTACTATGACAATCAAAGAAGCTAGGTATCTTTCTGGTTTGACGCAAAAGGAAGTGAGCGTGTTGTTGGAGATTCCGCTTCGAACGCTGGAAAACTGGGAGTCTGGTGTGAGAGTTCCTCCGGTGTACGTCGAAAAATTAATTGTCGAAAAATTGGTTTCGGTGAAGAAGGAAAGGGGGTAGGAGGATGCAAAAGAGTGTGATTTTTTTTAAGCAATCTTTGCCTGAAAAGGTGGTGACTCTATTAGTATCCATTGCAAATGAAGCATTTAATAACCGCGAAGGGCAGATCACGGGTATTAGAGAATCTTCTCATTGTTTGTCTTTTGGTGGTGATGAGAATTTGTATGGCTGTTTGCAATTAGGAATGCTGGAATTGGAGGATAACAAAGAGTTTCTGAAGTGTGTACGTGACTGGAAATGGGTTGATGAGGAATATCCTGAGGAGAATTATAACGTATGGAGAATAATGGCCAGGTCCCTATAATAGCAGAAAGGGATAGATATCGTAAGCAGTTGACATTTGATATTGATACAAAGACTTTAGAAATTTATTATCCTAAAGCTAATTGGCGTCATGGTTATGATGATATTCGCGGATTTTTAAAAAGAGAAGGATTTGAGTGGTGTGAAGGAACGGTATATGTTTCTAAAAAGCCATTGGAATCTTATGAAGTAACAAAAATAGTAAGGGATCTTGTAAAAAGGTATCCCTGGTTGAATAAGTGTATGAGGGATTGTAGGCAAGCTAATATAGGCAGACAGCATAGTCTAAATTATATATTTAGTAAAAATGCGAAAGTACCAACCAGAGAAGAATTGAATGCCTCAAAGGATCCTCATTCTGCAAAAAAAAGATCAACAGGACTCAAAAAGAAGACTCCAGATCAAATGAAACTTCATAATTTTTTTGAAATGAATGTAATGGAACGGTAGTATAGGAGAAAATTATGGCAAGACGAAATATGATTGACGAAAATCAAATCGAAATGGTAGTGGTAGAAAGACCTAATGAGAAAGGTCCTGCAGAACTTGTTATATCACCCAAATTGCCGGAAAAAGCGGTAAAGACGAAAGATAATGTTAGTTCTTTTATTACTCAGAATCTTCTGGATGCCGGTGAACAATTACTTGAAATGGAAAAGGGCGGTAGGGTAAAAAAACAAATCCGAACAAAAGTGACTTTTTCATACGAAGGTATTGATATTCTTACGAAAAAGGAATTTACTCTGTTCGATCAGGAAGTACATGATGCTGTAGTAACTCTCTTTAAAGCCGGTAATCATTTTATCACTTCGGCCATGGTATATAGAGCCATGACCGGCAAAACAAATTCCGAGTACATACATCCAGACAAACTCAAAGAAATTGAAGAATCTATAGATAAGTGTATGTTCTCAAAACTTGTTATTGATGCCACCGAAGAAGCTGCCTATTATGGGTTCGAGGAAGCAAAGTACGATGGATCATTGTTATCCGCAGAAAAAATGACTATAAAAATGGGTGGAAGGAGAGTTGCTGCTTACAAAATCTTGGTAGAGCCGTTATTGTACCGGTATGCAAAGGCCGGAAAACAAATATCAGCTATTGATATCAAGCTTTTGGATACTCCTGTATCAAAGACTAATGATATTATTGTTCTACAGGGATTTTTGCTACGAAAAATTGAGGCGATGAAGTCAGATCGGACTGCAGACAGAATTATACTATATGATGATATTTATAAAATTTTCGGTATTAATGAACCGCAAAAAGTGAAAAATCAACTCCAAAGAATAAGAAAATATATGGATACTATGCTGGAATATTGGAAAGGAGAAAAGTATATTACTGATTTTATTGTAAATAAAAAAGGTAAATCTTATTATTCTGTGACCATATACATTTAATAAAAAATAAATTATAGTCTCTTTGCTACTACCCTATTTTACCTTAAAAAACGGGTCAAAATAGTTACTTTGTCTCGTTTTCAACAATACAATAAAAATAGTCATAAATCAAGTATATTTTTTTGCATTATAACGAATTATTATAATTTTTCAATAAAATAGCGAAGACTTCTTATGCTTCAAAGTCCTCGCTATACAATCGCTAAAAAATATCTAATAGACTGGATCCATTAATGGAGCCCATAATTTGATAGATTAAGGCGGATATAAAAATGATAACTCCAATCGCCGATCCAATAACCTTTACAGATCTTTTACTCATACAGACTACTCATCTCCTCTCGTATTTTGTTACAGATTCTTTTAGATTGGACAAAGTTTCTATTGACGTTTCCAACTCTTTGATGAAAGTACTCAGGTCGAGTTCTATTTGCTCAGAGTCTGTTAAATAGTTGTAAAAATCTCTTTCAAGCTGTTTCGTTTTCTTTTGGATGGCCAAAGCTGTACTCTGAATTTTATCATTCTCGTTATCCTTGTTTTCTTTCAATTTTTTTGCAGCTTTCTTTTTCAACTCTTCAAAATCTTCATTTTCAGCAGAAAAATCAGAAGTTGTCTCTTCTTTTATGGAACCAGCATTATCGTTGTCGGGTTGAATATCTGAAGATGATTTTTCACTACTATTATTAGACTCAGTAGTCCAATCAACCATATCTCGTATTTCTTCTATAGAAGGTAAAGTTAATTTCTCTCCAGGAATATGATATTGTTTTATATAATGAGCGAGTAATGCTTGTTCATCCACTGTTAATGTATGGTAAGTACTTATCTCTGATATGGACATACCATGGTTTATAACTACCTCTTTTAGTTCATCAATTAAGCTGTCAAAATTTTTATACCGGATGATTTGACGGACCGTATATTTACCTTTCAGATCATCAGCAATTCGTTGATTGACGTTGAAACGTTGTTCTTTCGGTAGGTTTTTATTTTGTCGAGTATAAATTTCGGCAAGTTCATTAATCTTTTCGGCGGTGCGCAGGGCATCAAAAGGACGGACGGATTCGTTATGTACGATGATACGTGCTCTTACACTATCTCTGTCAGTATCGCCCTTTTCAACCATACAATCAATACCGTTTACATAAAGAGGATGGATATTTTTGCAATATAATTTGTATTCCACTGTGTCTTCAACACCATCAATGTTTTCATAGCGTTGGAACAAGTTCTGTAAAGCATGCAGTCTTCTATCGCCACTTTCCAATTCGTAGATATCATTATCTTCTATGTAATTGACGTTCAGGGGATTCAGCAGACCATATTGTAAAAGGAGCTGCTCCATCTCTTCAATGTTATCTATGGGATAATCATTGAGTTCGCTGCTCTTGATTTTCTGATAAGATATTCTTTTAAAGGTTCTGGGTGCAGTATCCGGTACAGAAGTTCTATTTCCTTCCTGTGAAAGGTTAAGGCTTCCGAGACCTTGAAGAGACTGTTTCGCTGAATCTTTTAAATCATTTCCAAGCATATTTAAATTCATTCGGGGTTTAGTACTCATATAAATTCCTTTCCTAAAGTGACATCATGTCACTTCTACTTATTTCACTGTTCCAAATGCAAATCTTGCAGAGTGTTTTTGGGAGATTGACGTTGGCCTAAAACCCATGTTTTCTCCAAACTCTTTTTCATGTAGTTAAGAAATGGGGTGATATCACCGGTATTGTCATAATGGTCTAAGGCTTTATAATACTGATCTTTTGTTTCTGAATATACTACTAAAGGTGGATAGTTATTGATCATCAAGTAATAATTCATGAGGGTTCGTCCTACTCTTCCATTCCCATCGGCAAATGCATGGATATTTTCAAATTTACAATGGATATAAGCAGCTGTTTTTAAAATGTTTTCGCCCTTATCAGGAATGTTTAAAATTTCGTCACATAATTCCTCAATTTCAGATGGAACTTCTTCTGGTAGCGCCCCCTGATCTGATTGTCCAATTACATAATCATGTATTTTATAAAGTCCGGGACGTTCACCTCTTTCCCAACGGCGTTCGTCATAGGCCCCTTGCATAAGTTGATAATGAATTTCCTTTATAAACTCAGGGGTAATAGGATCTTTAGTTATAATTTTTGATGCAAGAAAATTATAACATTTTTTTTGATTTTCAATTTCAAATATGGTTCGAGTATCACCAGAAAAATTGATTACCTTTCCATTTTCGAAGACTTCTCTAGTATCATGATATGTTATCTGTGGATTTTCTATCGTTCCAGAGTTATAAGCAAAAATGATACGAAAGTTACTGAGCTGCTGATCCAATTTCTCAATACTATCTATGTTCTTCTCTTTCCATTTTTTTATTATGTCAACATAGGTCACTACAAAATAGCCTCCTTTTTTAATCATGAAAATAATTTTTACCAAAGAAGTGACATCATGTCACTTCTGCTTTTCCAATTCATGAATAGCCCAGCTCAAAGCACTCTTGGTGTTTTCGTTGCAATTCTTAGTCTCTAACAATTCGTAGAGTCTTTCAATTTTTTTAGACTCTATTGTACTATATGAACTCTCTAATTCGAAGATAGCCCATATCAAAGCACCATCAGTATTTTCATTGAAATTGCCGGTCTCTAACAATTCATACAGTGTATCCATTTTCATTTTTTCCATATGCTTACCCCTTTTAAATATAGATTAGAGGTGACATGATGTCACTTCTGTAAAATTAACATGCGTAAGCGGCCTTTATTGCCCTTATGGTATCATCATCCAATATGCCCATGGCAATGAGTAACATGCAATAATCGTAGAGGACATTGGATGATGATGTATATTTTATCAGATC
>JAGZRP010000084.1 GCA_018381595.1 Bacillota bacterium | reverse complement strand
CATAGTAACAACGAGGTTCATGAACTAAGTTATTTGCAAGAAATTTAGCACCAAATACCAAAAAGATCATAATCACAATATTAATAATGAGTGTAATTGGAAGACAAGAAAAGATGAGATTTTTATTATTGCTTTTATCTTTTGCAACTAATGTTGATATGGCAATTGGAAGCCCTAGTTGTGCAAGCGATACTAGGAGCATAAAAGTAGGGGATAATAACATATAAATCCCCATACCCTCACTTCCCATGTTTCTGGTCATAATAATTTTAATAATCATTCCAAGTAGTTTGGTAATCGCACCACCAATTAAGAGGATCAGTGTCGACTGAACAAATTTATTTTTCATAAGCTACCTCCTCTTAATACTCAATATAATTTATGCACACCTCAAAAAAAACAGACCAATGCAGTCTTTTTTTTGCAATTTAAGCTTTCAAAAATGGAAAAAAGCGGTTATAATGAATATATACGAGAATGTGAGGAGGAATTATGGAAATTACATTTCAAAGTGAAAAAGAGTTATACCAACGTGTAATGCCAGCTCTTCGTTGCAAACGTATGGAATTAAAGCGTTTACAGCTTCCATATATTAAAGAAGAAGATATTTGGAATTATCTCAAAGAAAAAGTTTGGAATCAGAAACAGAATCTAGAACTTGCAGACATTGTTAATGATATTATGACGGTGGATGAGATTAAAGTAGATGATTATTTCAAAATTATTTTAGAAACAAAAAGAAGAAGACCAACATTTAAAGACAATTAGGAGGAGACTATCGTATGAGACAAAATAAGAAAAAAGTAATTGGTTCTACCATTGTATTATTACTTATTGCAGTAGGACTTGGATTTTTAGTAAATCCTATTTTTAGAGAATTAAACTTTGGATTAGACTTACAAGGTGGATTTGAAGTTTTATATCAAGTAAAAAGTGTGGATGGTAAGGAAGTTACAAAAGATATGGTAACGAGTACTTATAAAACCATTCAAAAAAGAATTGATGGATTAGGGGTTAGTGAGCCTAGTATTGTTGTAGAAGGTGACGACAAGATTCGTATTCAAATTGCAGGAGTTACGAATTCTGATGAAGCTCGTTCTATGATTAAAAAGGCAGCTAATTTAACATTTCGAGATACCAGTGATAATTTACTGATGACAGCAAGTGTACTTCGTAGTGGGGGTGCTAAAGTATCACAGGATTCTAACGGAAAACCAGCTGTAGCATTAAGTGTGAAAGATAAAGATAAATTTTATCATGTAACGAAAAAAGTGAGTCAACTAAAAGACAATCGTATTGTCATTTGGCTTGATTATGGCGAAACAGATTCTTTTGCAAGTGAACAATATCAATGTGGAAGCAATGCTTCTAACTGTTTGAGTGTAGCAGGAGTGAGTCAAGGATTTGCTAGTGATGTTATCATTCAAGGAAATTTTACGGAAAAAGAAGTGAATAATTTAGTTGAATTAATCAATTCTGGAAGTTTACCAACAAAATTAGCAGAAATTTCTTCTAAAACAGTAGGAGCTCAATTTGGAGAGAATTCTTTAAATAACACCTTTGTAGCAGGCGTTGTTGGAGTTATGCTCATTATGGCTTTTATGATTTTGATATATCGCTTTGCGGGAGTACTATCTAGCTTTGGATTACTTTTATATACCATTATTACATTTGGAATTTTTTGGCTCATTGGAGGAGTATTAACACTTCCTGGAATTGCCGCACTTGTCATCGGAATTGGAATGGCAGTAGATGCAAATGTAATTACATTCTCGCGTATTAGAGACGAACTTTATAAAGGGACCAAATTAGATATGGCTTTCCAATTAGGAAATAAAAATTCTTTCTGGACTATCTTTGATTCTAACTTTACAACATTTATTGTTGCGATCATATTATTTATCTTTGGGGAAAGTAGTGTAAAGGGATTTGCAACTCTATTGATGATTAGTATTTTTGTAACAATGTTTATTATGGTATTTGTCATTCGTTATTTATTAAAATACTTTGTAAAAACAAAATATTTCCATGATAGAGAAGCACTTTTTATCGGAGCAAAAAAAGAACGTATTCCAAATATTGAAAAAGGAGAAACAAAAACGTTTGAACCATTTAAGAAGCTTGATTTCGCACGAAATCGTAAAAAATTCTATGTGCTTTCTTGTGTGTTATTCATTATTGGAGTTATTTCACTATCTACCCAAAAATTAAACCTAGGAATTGATTTTAAGGGTGGAAGTAGTATAACGGTAAAAGGAAATGAAAAAATTTCTGAGAAAGATTTTAAAAAGGACTTAAAGGAATTAGGATATACTATAAGCGAGATCGACGAACTGACTGATAATGCGATGAGTGCTAGAATTAGTGAAACCTTAAGTCAAAAACAAATTAATCAAACAGAAACCTATTTTGAAGAAAAATATCAAGCAAATACAGAAATTGGTGTTGTTTCTGACGTTGTAAAACGTGAATTAATTAAAAATGCATTTATGTCACTAGTACTTGCAAGTATTGCGATTGGAATATATATTTCTCTTCGTTTCACATTTGCTTATGCAGTCGGGGCAATTATCGCGTTACTCCACGATGTATTTATGATTATTGCGTTCTTTAGTTTATTCCAAATTGAAGTCACAAGTATCTTTATTGCAGCGATTTTATCGATTGTTGGATATTCTATCAATGATACGATTGTAACATTTGATAGAATTCGTGAAAACAAGCGTAAAAATTATCCAAAAGGATTAAAAACAAAAGAACAATTCATTGAATTAGTAAATGATAGTTTAAGAGAAACATTTGGTCGTAGTATTGTGACTACGGTGACAACATTGATTCCTGTCGTTTGTTTAATTGTATTAGGAAGTCATGAAATTTTAAACTTTAACATTGCGCTATTTGTTGGATTAATTGGTGGAGTTTACACGTCTTTATTCGTAGCAAGCCAAATTTGGTTAGAAATCGAATCGAGAAATGCGAAAAAAACACCAAAGAAGAAAAAAGAAAAAAAAGAGGATGAAGAAATATTAATTAAAGGCATTAATGCTTAATTCCTCTATGGTAAGGAACGTGAAGTTATGAGCAAAAACAAAACTGGAATCACTTTTGATGAGGTTTTAGAACTTTTAAAAACATATATTACAAATGAAGATGAGCTCGCACTAATTCATTCTGCTTATCTTTATACAAGAGAAAAACATTTAGGTGAGAAACGTTTAACAGGGGATGATTATATGAATCATCCTTTGAACGTTGCTTATATCCTTGCTGATATGAAAGCAGATTATCAAACAATTTGTGCTGGATTATTACATGATATTTTAGAGAATCCAGAAAATTCTAGAGAAGAATTATTAGAAAAGTTTGGAGAAGAAGTTGTCAAATTGGTTGATGGGATTACTATGATCAATCGCTTGAGCTTTAGTGGAGATAATGAATCTAAACTTGCAAGCCAAAGAAAAATATTAGTAGGTCTTACAGAAGATGTCCGTGTTATTTTTATCAAACTAGCGGATCGCCTCCATAATATGCGTACTTTATGGGCGATTAATTCAAAAGCACAAAGAGAAAAGGCAAAAGAAACACTTGATATTTTAACACCCATTGCAGCTCGCCTTGGTATGAATCATATTAAAGGAGAATTAGAAGATTTATGTCTTCGTTATATGAAACCGGATGTATATTTTTCTATCGTAGAATCTTTAAATGAAACAAAAATTGAACGAGATCAGACTGTAGAAAAAATGATTGCAGAAGTGAATGACATTTTAAATAACAATCAAATTGAACACCATATTAAAGGACGTAGTAAAAGTATTTATAGTATTTACAAAAAAATGGATAAAGGAAAGAAATTTTCTGATATCTATGACTTACTCGCAATGCGAATTTATGTAAATACAGAAAGTGAATGTTATCAAGCATTAGGTTTGATTCATGCGAAATTTAAACCAATGCCAAAACGTTTTAAAGATTATATTGCAAATCCAAAACCTAATATGTATCAATCATTACATACAACGGTATTTGGTGTCGATGGAAAGCTATTTGAAATTCAAATTCGTACTTATGAGATGGATGCGATTGCAGAAAATGGAATTGCATCTCATTGGTCTTACAAAGAAAAAGGAAGTACCGTAAGAGCAACCATTCAAAATACGATGGAACAAAAATTACAGTTCTTTAAAACCATTATGGATTTAAAACATGATGAAGCAACAGAAGAAGACTTTGTCAATTCTGTTAAATCTGATATTTTAAAAGAAAGTATTTATGTATTTACGCCAAAAGGAGATGCGATCGAGCTTCCAAATGGTTCTACACCAATTGATTTCGCATATCGTGTTCACAGTAAAGTAGGAGATAGTATGATAGGTGCTATTGTAAATAATCAAATTGTTCCCCTTGATTATGTCCTACAAGATAATGATATTGTAAATATTAAAACTAATAAAAATACAATTCCATCGAAAGAATGGATTAATATTGCATATACGCAACAAGCGAAGAATAAAATTAGAGGATTCTTTAATCGTATTGATAAAGAAGAATATTTGAAAAAAGGGGAAGAGGAAGTCAAAACAGAATTACGTAAACGTAAAATTTCTTTCAATGATTTCTTCACTTCTGAGAATACAGAAAAAATATTATCTGAAATGAAATGTGCGAACATGGAAGAATTGTATATTAATATTGGAAATGGCAAAACAACTGCAACCCTTGCTTTAAATATTGCACAAAATGATAATGACACCAAAGAAGAAATTATTTTAAAGAAAGTAACAGAACGTGAAGTGAGACCGGTTTCTATTAAAGATGATATCGTAGTTGAGGGAATTGATTCGATTAAAGTCAATGTTGCAAGTTGTTGTCAACCAATTCCTGGAGATAATATTGTTGGTTATATTACCAAAGGAAATGGAATTAGTGTTCATCGTATGAGTTGTCCAAACGTTGAAAATTTAGAGGAACGTATGTTATCTGTTCACTGGAATGATTCTGTGAGTAAGAAATACCATACGAGTCTATTAATCGA
>JAGZRP010000083.1 GCA_018381595.1 Bacillota bacterium | reverse complement strand
ATTGATTATTATCAAAAATAATATCTGTAGCAGATTGGTGTTGGACTTTGGCATTATAATAATCATTTTCGTTTAGATATCTTTTTGTAACGATTAATTCATAAGAAACTAGTTTATCATCTTCAAAAGAAGAAATTGACATAGCCGTTTGATAATAATTTTCAATTGGCACTTCTGCAGTTTGACAAGTCATAGTTTGATAGTTTATTTCTTCTTCTTTTTTCTTATCTTTTTTGTTTTCAGCTTCGCTTAATTTTTTATCATCATCCCAGGATTTTTTTAAATTGCCTTGCCACATGGTCACCATGTTGAAACCAATTAATATTAATAAGATTAAAATAATGACAGAAAGAGAAGAACCATATTGGTTTGGCGTTTGTTTCTTTTCTTGTTTTTTTATTTCTGCATCAAATAAAGCTTCTTCTTTTTTTCTATCAATTATCTTTTCTTTTTTATTAGAAACTTTTTCAAATTCGTTAAAATCTACTATTTTAGATGGTTCTAAGATAGGTAGTTCTACTTTATGATTGGTTTTCTTTTCTCCTGTTTTTTTATTTGCTTTGTTTTTTTGTACTTTAGAAGTAGTTGCTTTCTTTTTTGCAACTTTCTTAACTTCTTTTTTTTCTGTATCTTTTTTCTTAGGCATGGTAACACCCCTCTATCTTCCAATATTATAACATGTATCTTTTTTTATTGTAAACAAAAAGAGAAAATATATTATTTAGAAAATTGTTGTTGAGAAAGTAGGAAATAAAAAAATTGTAAAAAAATTGTAAAAAATCATATTTTTTTCTTGCATTGCATACAATTATCATGTATAATTTTGAATGTGTGGCATGCGTTGATGTGGGAGGTTGCTGAGACACCAGGATAAGTTGTTAATCAATTTAAATGGTAAATCAGGTTTTCCTAACGGAGCAAGTCTATACTGGATATAGGCGAAAGGAGGATACAATATGTCTAAAACAAAAGTTCGTATCAAATTAAAAGCTTACGAACACAAGAGCTTAGATAATGCTTGTGCTAAAATTGTTGAAACTGTAAAGAGAACAGGTGGAGAAGTATGTGGTCCAATTCCACTTCCAACAGAAGTTGAAAAAATCACTATCTTAAGAGCTGTTCACAAATACAAAGATTCACGTGAGCAATTTGAAAGAATAACACACAAAAGACTTATTGATATCAACAACCCAAGTAAGGAGACTATTGAGGCATTAACTCATTTAGATATCCCAAGTGGTGTAGATATTAAAATCAAATTATAATTTAAACTATTAGGAGGAAGAAATTATGGAAATGAAAGGAATCTTAGGTCGTAAAATTGGAATGACTCAAGTGTTCACAAAATCTGGTAAATTAATTCCTGTAACTGTTATTTCTGTTGAACCAAATGTGGTAACACAAATTAAGACAAAAGAAACTGATGGTTATGAAGCAATTCAACTTGGTTTTGAAACAAAAAGAGAAAAATTAGCGACAAAGGCTTCTATTGGTCATACCAATAAAGCAAATACTACACCTAAGCGCTTCTTTAAAGAGATTCGTGGTGTAGATGTAAATAACTATTCATTAGGTCAAGAAGTAAAAGTAGATATTTTTGAAGCTGGTGAAGTAGTTGATGTAACAGGAGTTACAAAAGGTCACGGATTCCAAGGTGTTATTAAACGTCATGGACAACATCGTGGGCCTATGGGACATGGATCTCACTATCATAGAAAACCAGGTTCAATGGGAACTATGAGACCAATGCGTGTTTTTAAAGGTAAAAATCTACCAGGACATATGGGAGTTGAAACTGTAACAATTCAAAACTTAACAATCGTTGCGGTTGATACAGAAAACAATGTTATCTTAGTTAGTGGAAATGTTCCAGGAGCTAAGAAATCACTTGTTACAATTCACACTTCTGTAAAAACTCCAGGTAAGAAAGTGGAAATGGATGAACTTGTTTCATACGATGAAACACCTGCAGAAACACCAGTTGAAGAAACTACTGAAGAAGTAGTTGCAGAAAATGCAGCTACAGAAGAAAATTAGTAGGGAGGCAAAAAGAGTATGAATAAATTACCTGTATTAAATATAAAGGGTGATAAAGTTAAAGATATTACATTAAATGAAGAAGTATTTGGTCTTACTCCAAATGATGCTGTTTTATATGATGCAATTCGTTTAACTAGAAATGCCCAAAGACAAAGTACTGCAAGTACAAAAACACGTAGTGAAGTTAGAGGTGGAGGAAGAAAACCTTGGAGACAAAAGGGAACTGGTAATGCTCGTCAAGGAAGTATTCGTGCACCACACTGGGTTGGTGGAGGAGTTATCTTCGGACCAACACCACAAAAAAATTACAAATTAAAAATGAACCGTAAGGAAAGAAGATTGGCTTTAAAATCTGCTTTATCTTACAAAGTAATTGATAATGAATTAATCGTTGTTGACAACTTTAATTTAGAATCAAACAAAACAAAAACTGCAATCGAAGTATTAGCTAATTTAAAAATCAATGATGAAAAAGTATTAATCGTTGTAGATGAATTAGACGATAATGTTATTTTAGCTACTCGTAACTTAGATAATGTATTATTACTTGAAACTGATGAAGTAAATACATACGATGTTATGAGCGTAAATCACATGATTGTAACTGAAAACGCAGTGAAAAAATTAGAGGAGGTGCTTATCTAATGATGAGTAATTATAGAGATATTATAAAAGCACCTGTTATTACAGAAAAAAGTGCTTATTTAGCACAAAATGAGAACAAATACACATTTCGTGTAGACCCTCGTGCTAACAAGACTCAAATTAAACAAGCAATTGAAGCAATTTTCAATGTAAAAGTTGAAAGTGTTAATACAATCAATGTAAAACCAAGAAAAAAACGTGTTGGACGTTATGTTGGTAAAACAAAAAGAGTAAAAAAAGCAATTGTTAAGTTACAAGAAGGAAGTTCAATTGAACTAAACTAATCTAAAAAGGAGGAAACATTATGGCAATTAAGACATACAAAGCAATGACAAATGGTCAACGTGGGAAATCAACATTAAAAAATGATGAGATTACTTCAACCACTCCTGAAAAATCATTACTTGTTACTCTTAAGAAAAATGGTGGACGTAATAACTCTGGACGCATCACAGTAAGACACCGTGGTGGTGGAGCTAAGAGAAAATACCGTGTTATCGATTTCGTAAGAAACAAAGATGGTGTACAAGGAACAGTTGCTTCTATTGAATATGATCCAAATAGAACATCTAACATTGCTTTAATTAAATATGCTGATGGAGAAAAGAAATATATTCTTGCTCCAAAGGGATTAAAAGTTGGAATGAAAATTGAAAGTGGAGAACAAGCTGACATTAAAGTTGGAAACTCACTTCCACTTGCAAATATTCCAGAAGGTACATTAGTTCATAATATTGAATTAAAACCAGGAAAAGGTGGACAAATCGCTCGTTCTGCTGGAAACAGTGCACAAATTTTAGGACGTGAAGGTAAGTACACATTAATTCGTTTATCAAGTGGAGAAGTTCGTAAAGTATTAAGTACTTGTCGTGCTACAATTGGTGAAGTTGGAAATGAAGACCATGAACTTGTAAGTTTAGGAAAAGCTGGACGTAAAAGACACATGGGAATTCGTCCTACTGTACGTGGTTCTGTTATGAACCCTAATGACCATCCACATGGTGGAGGAGAAGGACGTGCGCCTATCGGACGTAAAGCTCCAGTTACACCTTGGGGTAAACCAGCACTTGGTTACAAGACTCGTGGAACGAAAAAAGCTAGTAATAAGTTAATCGTTCGTCGTCGTAAAAAATAGAAGAAAGGATTGAAATATAATGGCAAGAAGTTTGAAAAAAGGGCCATACGTTGCAAAAAGTCTAATGAAAAAAGTAGACGCTGCAAACAATGGTGGTAAAAAAGAAGTCATTAAGACTTGGTCACGCCGTTCAACTATTTATCCTGAATTTGTTGGACACACATTTGCTGTTCATAATGGAAAAGAATTCATTCCTGTTTATGTAACTGAAGATATGGTTGGTCATAAATTAGGGGAATTCGCACTTACTCGTAAATTCGGTGGACATGGTGCTGACAAGAAATAATAAGTAACTGGAAGGAGGACTAAAATGGAAGCGAAGGCAATGGCATATGGTGTTAGACTTACACCAAGAAAAGCCCGTTTAGTTATAGATTTAATTCGTGGAAAAGATGTCGTTGAAGCAGATAACATTCTAAGTAATATGAATCGTGATGCTTCAAGAGCAATTCACAAAGTTTTGACTTCCGCAGTAGCAAATGCCACAAATAACTTAAACTTGAATAAAGAAAACTTATTTGTGAAAGAAGCTTATGTTAATGAAGGAAAAACATTAAAAAGAATGAGATGTGGATCACGTGGTCACGCAGATCCTATCAAAAAAAGAACAAGTCACATTACAGTTGTTGTAAGTGAAAGAAATTAAATAAAGGAGGTAAACTGATGGGTCAAAAAGTTAGTCCAATCGGTCTAAGAATTGGAATTAATAAAGACTGGGAGTCTAGATGGTTTGCTGATAGAAAAGATACAGCTAGATTCTTAGAAAATGACGTTAAGATTCGTAAGTTTTTAAGTAAGAAATTAAAAGACGCAGCAGTTTCAAGTATTCTTATTGAAAGAACCGCTAAAAAAACTGACGTAATTATCAACACAGCAAAACCTGGAGTTGTAATTGGTCATGGTGGAGATGAAATTGAAAAAATCAGAAAAGAATTATCTAAGTTAGTAAACGAAGAAGTTCAAATTTCTATTATGGAAGTTAAAAATCCTGATTTAGATGCTGCTTTGGTTGCAGAAAATATTGCACACCAAATTGAAAATCGTGTATCATTTAGAATTGCTCAAAAGAAGGCAATCAGAAATACTATGAAGGCAGGAGCAAAAGGAATTAAAACTGCAGTATCAGGACGTTTAGGAGGAGCTGATATGGCTCGTACTGAAGGTTATACTGAAGGTATGATTCCACTTCATACTTTAAGAGCTGATGTAGATTATGCTATT
>JAGZRP010000082.1 GCA_018381595.1 Bacillota bacterium | reverse complement strand
TATATTTTATTTATGTTACATTTATATAAGATGTTGTATATTATCATATAATATGCTAAAATAACGAAAAGGAGGAATGTATATATGGTTATTTGGATGGTATCTCCTATATTTAACTGATATAAATTATTGAAATAAGCAATTTTCCCTTGACCAGAATGAGCTGCTAAAATAAAATTTCCTTTTGAAACATCTGGATCATCACTCGTATTCATAATCGCAACATGTTTATTAACGTTATTTTCTTTGGAATTCATTGAAACAAATCCTGTTTTTAATCCAATCTTAGGAATTTCAATGGTTCCAATATATTGTGCTGAATTACTACGATTCGGTGTTGTAGAAGGAATGGTTGTTTCTACTGGTACTTCTTCTGGTTGTTCTGCTTCTTTTTTCTCTTCCTTATTTTCTACTGATACAATATCTGGTACTTCCACTTCTACCGAAGTATCTCCTTCTTGAAAGTGATATAACTTCAAATTCATCTGATCAAATACTTCTTGACGTTTACTTTGAATGTATGAAAATGATACCAAATATCCCCCTAAACCAATGCACAAAAAGCCAATCACGAGGCGTTGGCTTTTTTTATTTTGCTGCTTTTTTCTTTGTAACATAAATGGTCCCTGCCCCTAGAGCAATTATGATAAAGCCAAAAGCTGTTATTACCATAGAACTTTTTACACTGGTATCTGGTACTTCAATATAAGGTTGATTATACATAGTAGTTTCCTTTACAGGATCTGTTTCAGTCGTTGTAATATGGATAATTTCTTTACTTAATACATAATTATCTGGTGCACTTAACTCTTCTAATGTATATTCTCCAAATGGAAGATAATCAATCACATGTGGGGTACTCGTTGTCACCCACTCATCAATCACTACTCCATCTTTATCTTTTAAAACTAATTTTGCACCTTCTACTATTTCCTTAGTTGTTCCATCTTTTTTGATAATTGTAATTTTACTAAAGTTTGGATAAAAAGAGACATTTGTATTTTTGGTAGTTTCTTCTTCGTATCCTTCTGGAGGTGTAATTGTTTGAAATTTACTATCTCCAGGTTGATATACATAATAGTATTTATTTACAAATTTCCCGGTAATTTTTAAATCAATACTCTCTTTGTTTTTTAATTCTGATGCAGGAATTTGAATATAAAATTTCTCATTTGCCTGAAAAGTTGTTTTTGCTTTTCCATTCTCATCTAAAATTGTAATATGTTTACTACTCGTATTTGTTGAAACCGTATAAGATGTCATATTACTACTACCGGTTACTGTAATCAAAGATGAGACAAAATATTTCTTATCTTTTGAAAAAGATAATTGACGATTTGCACTTGCCTCAATTGACGTACTTGTTGTATGTTTCTTTTCTTGTGCTAACGCCGTTTCCATTAAACTTTTAATCTTACTTCTTAATTGATATGGATCACTTTCAGTTTGTTTAAATGCAGCTGTTAACATTCCATCTTTACTATCTGCCACTCCTGCTTTTCTATCATGTAACCAATAAATCGCAACTTGGGTAATATAATAATCTCTATTGTTATCCCCAGTAATCTTTTTGTATGGGTATCCATTTTCAATAATATATTGGTATCCATAAGATAGTTTTTGATTGGTATTTTTCAAAGTCTGTCCCATTGGACTTTGCTTTGGATAATCTAAACAATAACTCAATCTACCATCTGTTAATTCATTTCCATAAAACTGAAGCGTATCTCCAATCAATGGTCCAAATACAGGTACTTTTTCTTTTACAGAAATGGTTGCTGGTGCACTTTTTGCAAATACCATATTTGGTACCATAAAAAGTATCATCATAAATACTGCCAAACTCATATTTCTCTTCCATTTTTTCATTTACAAACATCTCCTTCTTCGTCTATATACTGTAACATAAATCGACATCTTTATCAAGAAATTAAGGTTGATTTTAAAACTTTTGTCATATGAATTTTAAGACAGTTTTTTAATTTCTCGCATATATTATACTGGTGATAACTTTGAACGAAAAAAACTTTAAAAGATGTGTCTATGTCGTCTTATTTATTCTTGTTATTATTTTCTTTACCAAAGACTTTAATCTCTTCTCTGATTTTTATAAAAATATCCAGATTGTAAAAAATCCTGATAAGCTGGATGTTCTAGTTAATAAGAATTACCAGCTTCCGAAAGATTATATGCCAAAAGATCTTGAAAAAGTAGATATCAGTTATGCATTTGAAGACAAACATTTAAGAAAACCTGCAAAAGAAGCATTCGAAAAACTAGCAATGGATGCGAAAAAAGAAGGATATCAGATTGTCTTAGTATCTGATTATCGCAGTTATCATTATCAACAAGACTTATATGATGATTATGTCAAAACCAGTGGTAAAAATTACGCTGATCGTTGCAGTGCGAGACCTGGACACTCTGAACATCAGACAGGACTTGCATTGGATGTAATGGGAAGTAATGGGGATTATAATTTATTTCGCGATACCAAAGAATTTGAATGGATGCAGAAACATGCCCATGAATATGGATTCATTTTAAGATATCCAGAAGATGGTTATGATATTACTGGTTTTAAATATGAACCATGGCATTATCGTTATGTAGGAATTGATTTAGCAAACCAGTTACATCAAGAAAATATGACGCTAGATGAATACTACTTTAAAAAATACGGAAAATAAAAAGGAAATTGTGGTTTCCTTTTTTTCATTCATTACCTAACTAATGACATATGGATTCGCACTGGTCCCATCTCCTCCTGTGATTCCAATATTTGATTTTAGATGGATAACTGGGCGCAGCGCATATGCAGTCGTAATGTTGCCTCTGTCGACATAGCCCGAGTTGTCCACAAGGAACGCATACAAAGCGGAGTTAGATTGAGGAGTTTGTAACCATTGATATCTACTCGTTATATAAAGCCAGTTTCCAGACGTACTACAATTTGGAGCTGTGTAATTGTAGAGGTCGTTACTACATGTACTTCTTGCCGCATACCCATAATCACTTGGATACATGAGCCCTATATTTTGATTTGTTGTTGTTGGATTTCCTGTATATACCGTTGTTCCCCTTTCCTTTTCATACATTGTTTTCGCATACATGCCACTTGGTGTTGTATGTCCTCCTAAATAGAAGATACTTGTTTCTATCTGATTTTTTGATGTACTGCTTAAACTATTATAATATTCTCCATTTAAGTATGTTTTTAACGTTGACGTATCCCAATTATTTGTACCTGTTTCATTCCAGTCCTTAATTTCTAGGGACTTATTTCGAATAAGTTTCACTTTTCCTTCAAAAATCCCGATAACTCTCCATACTTCATTGTTAAATGTCACATAATTTTTTACTTCACTATTAGAACCACGATAGCGGGTATTTCCATAATCATCCGTGAATAATCCTTCGTTATTTCCTTCTACATTTAAAGATGTTATATAATTTACTAAATTAATTTTTATCTTACATGTATCCTTATCATATTTTTCTACTTTTACTTCTTTATCTGTTACTTCTTTCTTGGCACACCAGGAATTATTATACATAATGATTGATATCTCTCCATCCTTGGTGATATTCATTTGTCCTCCCAATGGGTCTTGACCTTTATAATCTAATTTATCATGATTTGGAAGAGTGATGGTTTCTCCTTCATACGTATTCTCACTTTCCAAAAGTATTTCAGCGGTATATTTTTCCCCTGCTTTTAAGATTCCATATGCAGTATCCTTAAATGCATTCTTCTTTGCTTTTGTGATTGTTCCCATGATTAATGGCGTTGCAATTAATGCGATGACTGCAAGTATCACAATGACTGCTAGTAATTCGATTAATGTAAATCCTTTTTCCCTTTTCACTTTTTACTTCCTCTCTACTTTCATATTATCATAATCATCCCTTTATTTCTATAGGATTTTTGTTGCGAAAGCATGGCAAAAAGCGAGATAATTTGCACACAGCAAAAAAGTTATTTCCACCAT
Source organism: Bacillota bacterium (assembly GCA_018381595.1). GTDB lineage: Bacteria > Bacillota_I > Bacilli_A > RF39 > UBA660 > UMGS2016. The sequence continues at coordinate 1,090 of JAGZRP010000082.1, read as the reverse complement.
GAAAACAACTCTGTTTTATTATTTCATTATCGAAATTATCTGGTTTTCTATTGGAAGTATTACTTAAATACCCCCCCCCATGGTAACTTTTTGTTAACTTTCATACATTCGCACTTCCTTTAGTTTTTTCTATTCAAATTATACCAAATTATTGATTGTCTGACTAGTGTCAAATAAGTACTTTTATTACCCTACCACTTTTCTTGTGGAAAAGTTTCCCATAGAAAAAGATGTATCTACACCTTTTTTATTTTTGACAATGAGAACAATAGTAACTACTACGCCCTTGAATAAATTTCTTTTGAATTGGATTTCCACAAATAGAACACGGCTCTCCTTCTTTTCTATGGACATACAATTTTTGAGCAAATAAACCATTTACCCCCTCTTTTGGATGGTAACTACGAATGGTAGTTCCTCCAAGTTCTATTGCTTCTCTTAATACATTTTTTGTATTTTCAATGATACATTCCAACTCTTTTTTCGTCAAATGATTGGCTCTTTTTGTAGGACGAATTTTACTTAGAAACAAAATCTCATTATCATAGATATTTCCAATTCCGGTGATAATCGTTTGGTCTAAAAGTGCACTCTTAATCGGAATTGTTTTATTTTTTAACTTATCTTTCAAGTAAGTTACCGTTAATTTCTCATCCCATGGTTCTAATCCAAGTAATGAAAGTGGTGGTCTAATGTATGCTTCTTCTTTTTTTAATAAATACATACGTCCAAACTTGCGTGTATCTTGATAACGAAAACTTCTTCCATCATCTAGTGTAAAAACAACATGCTCATGCTTTAAAATAGGTTCTTCTACCTCCCGAAATAAATATCTTCCCTCCATTCTTAAGTGGGATAATAAGACATAATCATCTAGGTCAAAAATAAGCCATTTCCCAAGTCGTTTCATATCTTGTATCGTCTTATTTGCGATTTGCTTTGTAAATTCTTCCACACTTGGTTCTGCAATAATTGGCGCATAATTTACTTGTGCCGCAAGTATTTTCTTCCCTTTGAGTTCAATATTTAAGGTTCTTTTAATGGTTTCTACTTCTGGTAATTCTGGCATGTTATCACTCATTTCTTGACC
>JAGZRP010000081.1 GCA_018381595.1 Bacillota bacterium | reverse complement strand
ATAATAAAGAAGAATTAATCATGAATTTATTAGTACAGGAATTAAAACATACTGATAAGACGATTGTATTTATTGATGAAATTCATACACTTATTGGAAAACAAGGAGAATCTATGGACCTTGCAAATATGTTAAAAGCAGGATTAGACCGTGGAGAAGTAAAAGCAATTGGAGCGACAACAACAATTGAGTATGATGCTTATATTGTAAGAGACCGTGCTTTCCTAAGACGTTTTGAACGCATTGATGTATTAGAACCAGATAGAGATACCACTGTAAAAATTTTGATGGGAACACTTCCTAAATTAGAAAGACAAACTGGAGTTCAATTTGGTTATAACGGATATGTTGTTCAAATGTTGATGGAATCTATTGTGGATGCGACAACAGAGTTTAAACGTATTTATGGACTTTCAGCAATGTACCCAGATGTTGCGTTATCTGTTTTAACACAAGCATTTTCCAATGCAATCTTTCAAAACAAAGACCGCGTAACCATTGAAGATGTTTATATTGCAATTAAAACAAGTCGTAGAATTTATCCAGATAGTATTGTAAAAGAATTGGCCAAGTTTCGTGATAAGTTTAAAGATGTTTGTGAAGAAGAGCATATTACGCTTCCTGTTGTAACGCTTGAAGAAGTTACTGTCAAAGAAGATACAAATTAATTGATAGAAGATAATAAGAGTAATATAATTAGATTAGAGGAGGAAAGTATGAGAGAAATTCCTAAGAAAAATTATTTCATTTTTGGATGTGTGATTTTAGTGAGTGTTTTAATTGTATTGTATTTGATGAGTTGGTATCAAAAAACACAACCAGAGGATACTTATACAATTATGGGTGAGGTTGTATCTGAAGTACGCAGTGATGAAATGTCTAGTTATCTACAAGATAACCCAAATACAATTATTTATGTTGCACCTAGCAATGTTGATGATTATGTTAGTTTAGAAAAAGAATTTAAAAAATTAATTGTAAAAAAAGAGTTAACAAATGAAGTAGTTTATTTAGATAGTAGTCAAGTATCTGAAAATTTCTATCAAGAATTTGCTAATCATTATTTAAACGAGGAATTAAAAAAGAAAAATATTGATTTATCTGTCATTCCAAATTTGATTTTCATTAAAGAAGGAAAAATCGTAGACACGATGAATACAGTTTCTAGAGATACAAAGATCGAAGATGTAGAACAATTTTTAGAAAAGAATGGTGCATATTAATATGATTCATGTTGTGTTGTTTGAACCAGAGATTCCTCAAAATACAGGAAATATTATGCGTACTTGTGTTGCTACAAATACAAAGTTACATTTGATTAAACCATTAGGGTTTCGATTAGATGAGCAAAGTATTAAAAGAAGTGGTGTCAATTATATTGAATATTGTGATTATCAGGTATATGAGAATTTTGAAGACTTCAAAGAGAAAAATCCTGGGACATATTATTATTTAACAAGATATGGAAAAAAGCCACATACTTCATTTGATTATAGTGATGGAAATGAACCAATTTACTTTATCTTTGGAAAAGAAAGCACAGGAATTCCCAAGGAAATTTTAAAAGATGATTTAGAACATTGTATGAGAATGCCCATGACTGATCATGTCCGTGCTCTAAATTTATCAAATACAGTGGCAATTATGGTTTATGAAGCGCTTCGCCAACAAAATTATCCAAACTTACTTTTTGAAGAACCTTTTAAAGGTGCTGACTATTTAGAACAGTAAATGAAAAGTTAAGTTTGCATTTTACAACTTGTGATCGAAACTATTTTATGATAAACTGATTAATATAAAGAGTAGAGGAATAGGAGGGGGAATATGGATTTCATTATTGAAAACTATATTTGGATTATTATCATCGCTGTTTTTTTAATTATGGCTTTGATAGGATATTTAGCAGAAAAAACAGATTTTGTTCATGCGAATAAAACAAAGAAAAAAGAACGTAAAGAAAAAACAAAAGAGGTTGTAGATGAATTAACAGATGACCCTTCTAGCGAAATCCCTAGTGTAGAGTTAGAAGATCCAGAGGCGGATAAAAAAGAAGATGGGGATGCATTATTGTTTGATGACCCATTTGCAATGAATACAACTTCCAATGGAATGGTAGAAGAGTTACCAAAGGAAGATATTCCAAGTCAACCAGTGGATGATTATATTGATTTAGAACATACTGATTTTGAAGTTCCAGAAAATTTAAATGAAGCACCAGTTTATGAAACAAAAGCAGAAGATGGTATCGATCCTTCTTTATTTGCACCAGTTGAAAAGCCTAAATTTGGTGAAGAATTTGTCATTCCAGAAGATCATTTACCGGAAGTGGAAAATGTGGAATTACCTGAATCTTTAGAAGAAGTAGAGGAATTAGAAATCCCAGAGTCTATGGATTTGAATGGACCATCAGAAAAAGTAGATACTGTGGAAGAAATTAGTGCAGATGAAATTTTTTCACAACCGACAAAAGAAACAACAAATATAGAAGATGCAACACCAACAGAGACAGTAAATCCTGATTTAGAAGGAAGTATTCCTGAAATCAAAGAGGAAAATACAAGTGATGTTGATGTGATGGATGATTGGAAATTTTAAAGAGACTTTGTCTCTTTTTATTTTTAAATTTTTAAACTTATGGTATAATTAGTTGTAGCGTAGATGGAGGTAATATATGACATTTGATAGTATGGTCTTATTTGGAAGAAGACTCTTAGACGTTTTACTTGTATGGCTTGTCTTTTATTATATTTTGAAAAGCTTACGTAAAAATGTAAAAATGGTTCTATTATTTAAAGGAATTTTATTCATTGTAATTTTAAAGATTATTAGTGATTTTTTAGATCTTGTTACCATTGGTTATTTGTTAGATTATGTAATTATGTGGGGACCACTCGCATTAATTATTATTTTCCAACCAGAGATTAGAAATGTATTAGAACAACTTGGTAGAAGTCAACTACTTGGACGACATAAAGTGTTGACAGTAGATGAACGTGAAAAAGTTGTATATGAAATTGTGCAAGCAGTAGATTACTTAAAGAAAGAACATATTGGTGCTTTAATTGTAATTGAACGTGATAACAGTTTAACGGAATATATTGAAAAATCAAAAAAGATTTATGCAGATATTTCGAGTGATTTATTAGTTTCACTCTTTTTCCCTAATAATCCAATGCACGATGGTGGAGTGATTATTCAGGGAGATAAAATTACAAGTGCAGGAGCTGTGTTCCCAACGAGTGATAGTTTAAAGATTAGTAAACGTTTAGGAACACGTCATAGAGCCGCACTTGGAATTAGTGAAGAAACTGATTGTATTTCTTTGATTGTTTCTGAAGAGACTGGACGTCTTTCTATTGCGATTGGAGGAGAATTGAATTACAACTTAACATTAGATGAGTTCAAATTAACGCTTCTAGACGAATTACGTCCAAAAAAAGCCTTCCTAACTACGGAAGATGAAGAGGAGGATGAAGAGAATGAAACTATTTAAACCACTTGTAATCTTCTTTCGTAATATATGGAAGCTAATTGATAAAAAAATAGTTGTTCCTATTACAAAGCTCGTTTTAGTAATTAGTGATTACTTTGGAGAATCTAGTAAGAAAGTAGAGCGTTGGCTTTCTAAAACCAATACGTTATTATTCTTATCTCTATTTTTATCAATTATTACCTTTGTTGTTATTGACCAAAAAATTATATTATTTTCTGAAAATTCAGCAGAAGTATTAAAAGAACAACCCGTTCATGTGACTTATAATGAAGAAGCATATGTAGTAGAAGGATTACCAAAAAAAGTAGATGTGACTTTAATTGGTCGTAAAGCCGATTTGTATTTTGCAAAACAAAGTCCTAGTCAAGATATTACCGTTGATTTATCTGGATTAAAACCTGGTATGCATAAAGTAAGTATCAAATATAATCAAATATTGCCTTCTATTGAGTATAAAGTAAATCCAAGTGTTGCCACGGTAATGATTTATCCAAAGGTATCGGAAACAAGAACTGTCGATACGGATATTTTGAATCAGGATTCATTAGATTCAAAATTAGTATTAAAAAGCGTGAATTTAGATGCAGACAAGGTTGTTATCAAAGGAGCAGAACATCGTTTAAAAGAAGTTGCCACGGTAAAAGCGCTTGTAGATATTGAAAACTTGGTAAAACAAGAAAAAGGAACAGTTAAATTAAATGACATTCCTTTAAAAGCATACGATAAAGAGGGAAATACAGTGGATATTGAAATTGTACCTTCTAAAATATCAGCAGATATTACGATTGACTCTCCAAGCAAAGTGTTACCAATTCGTGTAATACCAACAGGAGATATTAGTTTTGGATATGCAATTAGTGAAATTACAACGAATGAAACAAAAGTTACTGTTTATGGTAACCAAAGTGCATTAGACAAATTAAAATATGTGCCTGTTTATATTGATGTCAAAGATTTAAAAGAGGATAGACAATATAAACAAGAAATCAAACGTCCTGTTGGAGTTCGCTCTATGGATGTCAATAATATTACAATCAATATTAAATTAGATAAGTCTACAGACCGCGAAATTAATAATATTTCCATTGAGTACAAGAATCTTGGAGATGAGTATGTTGTTCAAGGTTTAAGTGCAGAGGATACTAAGGTTTCTATTGTAGTCAAAGGAGTAAGTTCTGTTATCAATAGCTTGAAAACAGAAGAAATTACTGCATACTTAGACTTAGACGGATTTAAAGAAGGAGAACATGAAGTACCTGTTAAAGTAGAGGGAGAAGATGTTCGTATTCAATATATCCCAAAAACAAAGAAAGTAAAAATAAGAATTGTAAAAAAATAAAAAGCCATTAGGCTTTTTTATTTTCTATCTAAGTCGGTAAATAAGATACCAATGTTAATTAATCCACAAATTCCTACTAGAATATAAATAATTCTTGCAATAAGAGATTTATCTCCAAATAAACTTGCAACAATATTGATATCAAATAATCCATATACTCCCCATACAACTGCACCAATAATTGTAAAAACAAGTGCTATTTTTAAATAGCCGACATCTATTTTGCTTTCCGAGTAGTGCCCCAGTGGGGCACTTTTTTTT
>JAGZRP010000080.1 GCA_018381595.1 Bacillota bacterium | reverse complement strand
TATTTCTTATTGTTTGCGAAAATTTAAATTTCATTTTCTACTCCCTATTCTTTTTATTGCATGTTCAACAAAAATTTTTGATTTTACTGGGTTGGTTGAACTGTTAACGAGTTACATATATTTTCAAGCTAGAGTTTTCTGGATATGAAGCTGCTTTAATGAGCCCGTTTCTGATGTTTTTGAGTACAACAAATAAAACGTCTTCGTTCTTTTCCTTATGAAATCCTTATCGTTCTCACAAAATCCTCTACAGTAACTAACCTCTCATATCTACCAGGATCACCATCCTCTGCTAGGTCTTAAATTTCTTCGTTCTGCTTATCCATAGTTGGATGTTGCTTATGCTCCTACAACAGGGTCTTTACTCTAATTAATATGTCAACGCAGCTACTAGCTCTACTTTGTTCAATATATTTTTGCAGCTTTGCAATTGTTTTTGGATCCTTTGAACCTGTCTTCTTTGGGCTGTTATCATCAATTTCCTTGATTTTCTTAACAGAGAATGGATTGATCATTACCAACATCACCTGATAATCTCGAACATATCTTGCCAATGCAAACCATTAATGTCCTGTTGGCTCATAGCCTAGCATCACATCAATTTTACCATTATCTCGTCTAAGTGTTTCTGTCCAAAGATAAAAAGAATTAAATCCTTCTGGGTCATTCTTGAACAAAAAGACTCTTTTTTTAAGTTCACGCCCACAATTATCAAAAGCTCTGGTGTAATGAGGCTGACTTCCGATATCAATACCTACAACCATTGTTTTATCTGTTACTTGTTCGATCTTTTTGTTTTGTGTATATTTCATGTTGAACCCTCTGATTTTATTGTTATGTTTACATCCATCAAGATGCAACTCAATCATACCTTGAGGTTCTTTTTATTGAATTGGCGCTATTTATAAATTACAGGAATGCTCCTCGCTGAATTTTATCTTATTAACCGCATGTTTTCCATTTATAGTCAGTCAATTTGTTTTTTGCAAGTACTTTTTGGACAAAGTTGCAAAATACTCTTGGGGGCTACACCCCCACCCCCCTGTAAAACTGGGCTTCTGTGAGGAATAAAAAGCATTCCTCACCTCTTCCCAGTTCTTGCAATAATGTCCAAATACCCATTGCAATATTGTCCAATTTACTTTTGCAACAAACAGTCAATTCTAAATATTTCCGTACGGTTGGTATATCTTGGAGGCCAGATAATCTGTCACTTCTAGTAGTGTATCAGACTATGCTACTGTTCCAGTGTCCCTCATAGACCTACCTTCAAGAATCAAATTATAAATATTTTTATTTTCTTATTTATTTTCTATGCTCACTATGTTATAATAATAACAAAGGAAGGAGGTAATGTCATGTACCAAAAACCAATCATTATCAAAGTAAAGGCTTGGGGAAAAAATGGTTCTACACTTCCTTGGTAGAATTTAGTCTTTGCTAAACATTTACTAACCCCCTCATAAATGAGGGGTTTAGTCTTAAATACGTTTAATTATTTTTTCTACACTGTTTTCTAATTCAGTACTGAATTCTTTGATATCTATTTTATTTGCTTTGTCTAATAACTCAGATATTAAATATTCATCATAATATACACATAATCCACTACACGTTCCTATAAGGTATGCAAAATCTTGGCTAATCGGTATAGAAAAATCAATATTTATCCATTGATACAAATCCTCATCTATTTTTTTCACTTTATTATCATAAAACATATCTTGAAAAATTGACTCCCAATAAAAATTTACATCACTCAAATTTCTTCCATTTTTGCAAAATATAAAATTTTTTATTTTAATTTTTAGCAAAATTTTGATAATATCCAATATACATCTCTCATTGGCTAAAAATTTGTATATACAATTTTTTTTGCTTTTTTCTAAATATTTATAAATCAATAGTTCCAAAGTTATTGAAGTTATTTCATCATATATCTCATTTCTTACATCATATTCATCTTGCAAGACATGACCTATCTCATGAACTAACGCTAATCCGGTACTCAAATTACCATTAAAATTTGTAAGGATAAATGGATGTACTATGTTAGAAAAAATCGTTAAATTCTGATCTAATTCCTCTGAAATCTCAATCCAACCATCATTAAAAATTTTATTAACAATTTCCATATTTTTTTTATCTAAAATGCTACTCATTCCTTCATAAAGAGTATTTATATCTACGGAGATTTGAGAATTACACTCAAAAAACATATCCGAAAAATACATATTGGATAATTTTAAATAATTTTGTCTTTTTAATATAATATTCTTAATCAACTTTTTTTCTTTTGATATTATACTTAATATATCATCAACTATATCCATATATGGAAATTTATCTTCCTCTAACAATTTCACTGACTTCCAAATACTCTCACTTCTCTTTTTCAGTACCTTTTGAGAATACTTTCTGTAAATTTCTCTGTTATAAGCAAAATTTCTCGAACACTGTAGTATTTTACTATATTCAGATAATGATGAGATATGATTCCTAAATACTCCGTTTATATTTTTTAATTCCGCATATGTATTTATGTAATTTTGGAGTAAAAAATCATTTTTTTTAAATTGTATATTATAATTTTTTTCGTATAGTTTACAATATATTTCATGCAATGTACTTGTAAAGTCAAAATTATTCTGTCTATACGATAATAAATTAGAATAAACTAATATTTTTTCTATTTCAAAAAGATCATCTTTATGTAGTGATGCAACGCTGCTTTCACAATAGGTTTTAGCCTTTTTTAAAAATTCTTCTTCGCTACTAAACAGACAGGACAAATTCCAACTTAATCTTCTCACTAATACAACCCCATTTTAGTTAACTGTTTCAAAAATTCATCAATATCTTTTTCCACATCTTTTATTGAAACTTGATACTTAATGGAAATTTCTTCTGCAATTTCCTTTTTATTTTTTCCATTCTCTATAGATAAAATTATTTCAGAACTTACTTCGTTTAACTGAAATACCCCTCCATTAAAAGAGAGTAAATATCCATTTTCCTCATCATTTCTTAATGTGCAATTTTTTAAAAAATTATTAAGTTTTGTTATTTTCATAAATTTCACCTTTCATCTGTTCTAATATCTTAAGCTCTAAATTATAACTACACTATCACTTCAATTGGACATCTCAAATCTGAACCGCTAAAATTACCTGTAGCTTCATATGCACAAGCTCTACATCCAGCCATACAGACAGACAACTCTTTACATGTTTTACATTTACCTTCCAAATTTCTTATATCTAATTTCCTCATGGTTTCAAAAACTTTTGACGTTTTCCATATTTCTTTTAAGGTATTTTTTCTAATATCACCAGCTTTGAAAGCATTATTAGCGCCCATCATTGAGCATCCATAGATTTCTCCATATGCATTGACAAAAAAATTATCTTTTCCAGCAGTGCAGCCAAAAGCATTTTCCCCTAATGTATCATGTTGATTACCTACCCAAAAATGTAAATCATTTAACCGTCCTTCCTCTTTAAGCGGAAGATATATTTCCCACGGAACTTCACCTTCTCCAACCGGAACCATTGATAAAGGGAGTTTTACTTTATTAAATTTTTTTAAATCTGTTAACCCAATAACCACTTTTTTCAGTTCCTCGTATGAGAGATAGCAACTATCTTTAGATTTCCCTGCACTCCCCACAGTAGACAACAGCATAATTGCAATCTCAGAAACACCTAATTCTGTCATTAAATTGATTATATTAAAAATATCCTCTTGATTATATTTAGTTAATGTTATAATACCATCCACAAATATTTCTTCTTTTACAAGATTATTTATACCGCGTATAGTTAAATCAAATGTTCCAATTTTTCCCCTTGACTTATCATGAATTCTGCTGTCCGAACCATCAAGACTTACACACACTTTATCTATATTTGTATTTTTAAGTTTTTTAGCAGTATCTTCATCGATTAAAGTTCCATTCGTATTTACAAAATAATTAAAATAATGCTGATCCGCTAGTTTAAAAATCTCGTACCAATCGTCTCTAAAAAATGGTTCTCCCCCCTCAAATCCTACTCTCATGACTCCTAATTGATCAAATTCGGAAAATATACTTTCTATTTCTTCTAAATCATCTTCATCAACGAAGTTATCTTCTGTATCTAATGAATCGTATGATATTTTTAGTGTCATACCATCAAGTGAAATTCCTTTGCTTCTAGTGATAGTATGTTTGTCATCTTCTGAGAATCCAATTGTTTCACTATCTTGTAATACAACATCATACTCTAAAACATAAGATATCAATCCAAGTAAGAAATCATACAAATCTCCAGGTTGAGCATTTGCTTCTAAAACTTCCATCTCATCTTTGCCAAATATATCCATACCGTAAGTATAAGCATTCATACCTTTTTCGCTTTGGTACAAACCTATCCATATCCAATTGTAAATAGGGAGACGATTTTCTTTCATTATTTCAGCAAAGTTTTCATAATAGCTCGGCTCGAATACAACTCCACTAGTATAGACTCCACTTGCATAAGGTTGTCTGCAACAAGCAGATATAATTTTTGTAAATAACTTACCTTTCTTATATACATCTTCCTCTTGACCGACAACAGCCACCATGATATGAGCACAATGTTCTTTTGCAGCATTTACCGCATCTGCCCACATATAATTATTTTCTGCATTGATTTCTGCTTCTTTATCAGGAATAGGATAAGGCATAAATCCTAACACTCCCATCATTCCGTCTACTTCAAATACTAATGCTTCATCGCTTTTTTCTTTTTCATCTTCATTGACATCGATATTCCATTTTTCTTTCATGTCATAGATAAATTGTGTCTTATCCCATCTTCCTTTAGATAATAATACAAATCCTGTAAACATTCCTTTTTTACTTGTTTCATTATCTTCCTTTGTATCATTATCATCTTCATCAAAATCTTCTAAATCAAAAGCTTCATCATTCATTAAATTGCATATAAATTCTTCAAAATTATCCGCCAAATAAGTGATCTTATAATCATTTTCTTGATCGATATGTATGACCTTTGGTTCTCCTTGAGGACCACATTCTCTATAATCCAGGAAAATCATATCATGACCCGCAC
>JAGZRP010000079.1 GCA_018381595.1 Bacillota bacterium | reverse complement strand
TGTTCTAACTCTTCATACACTGCTTGTGGATATGGTTCATAAATATGAAATTCATCTAAAATACTAGAAACCGCAACACGTGGTTCCAATTCATTTCCAAATACTTTTACAACTTGTGCATTTTTTATTTTACGTTCACTTTCAAATTCCACTACAACCAGATCATGTTCTTCTGCACCACCAACATAATTTAGTAAAATAGGTTCAGGATATTCTGGTTTATCAATCACTGCATAATAACAATATCCATCTTTGATAATCGTTCCTATCTCCCTTTGTTTTTGTTTTTTCTTCTTTACAATCTCAGCAATTGGTTGTTTCTTATCTCGATGTATTTTCACAAGTACTTTACTTCCATTTGGAACGTTCTTTGTATATCTAGAAGGTACTAACACTTTTGTTCCTTCTTCCAGTGATACAATTCCATTTCCATTTTGATTGATTTGAAAAATTCCGGCTTTTTTATGTTCAGAAATCAATTTGTGATAACTACCATGAATTTCTTCAATATGTAATTCATCTATCAAATACTGTAATACACGATTTAAGATGGAAGGTTCAAAAGAAACCTTTTCCTCTAATTCTTCTTTGGTTAAAGAATCAAATTTATCTAATAGAAATTCCACCTCGTGAATTTCTACTTCATAAGAAACTCCATTAATTCTATGAATCAATCGTTTCTTTCTCGCTGCTTCTTTTTTCTGATTCTCATATTCTTTTTGAATCTGTAATTTTTCCATATCCATTAAAAGAGATTCATATTCTCCTTCTTTTTGAAATTGTTTCTGAATCCCCATATCAATTAATATGCGTTGGTTCATCAACGAAAAATAATTTCTAGCAGGAGTCGTACTATGACTATAATTTTCATACCCTAGTCCTTTATGACCTGTATTTTTAACACGATAATAAGAATCGATTCGTAATTGTTCTAATTTTTCAATATGATGTTCATCAATAGAATCATATGTAAGCAAAGCTTTCATATCTTGTGTAGAAAGTGTCAGATCATTGACACGATACATCATTGGAATTTCATTTTTCGCACAAAAATCTGCCTGGAATGAATTCATTAAAGATTTAAATTCGGAAACAATTTTTCTAGAACCTTTATAATCAATTGTCCCATAAGTACCATTGGTATTTAAATATCTCCAATTATTTTTTAATAACTGGTACTGCCTTTTTCTTTCATTTTGATATTCCAATGTTTGTGCTAACGCATATAATTCATTAAACTCGATTTTATTTTCATTTCCATTTAGAAACTCATCAAATTCTTCATAAGAATAATTTTTATCTACTTGAATGGATGAGGTACCAAATGTAATATCTGTTAATTGATAGTTCTTGTCAAAGCGAAATTGGTAGACAACCACATCTCTTGTTTTGTTTTCATCCAAAGAAAAATATTTATCATTTTCCATTGCCGTAAATAACTGTTTATCGATTTTTCCAGAAAACCATTTGGTAGAAAGCATCGATTCTAATTCTGGATGTGCTTTCAATATCTGAACCACATTCGTGATATATGCGGTGACATAAATAGAATCTCCAATATTTTGAATCGAGAAAGCATCTTCTCTTAATTTTGTTTCTTCTCCATCAATTGTAAAAATATATTGGTCTTTGAAATCTTCAAATTCTGGTTTTACATGAAATCTCACATGATTTTTTTCTGCATATTCTCCATGACGAATATGACTCATTAAATTCATCATCGAACGCGTACGATAAAGATGATTTTTAGAAACATCTAAATTCGCAACCTTGGGAACTAAATGTTGTAAATAAGAATATACTTCTGATTGAACATCAGGAAATCGCGATGATACTTTTAATAAACTTTTTAATAGATGAAACATATAATCATATGTTTCATTTTCTTCTGCTGTAAAAGAAGAAATATAAGCATCAAGCAGATGATGAATTAATTTTTTATCTTGAACCATTCCTAACAAAAAGTATGGATGCTTAGAAATTTTTTCTAGACTACGTTCCATATTTTGATAAAAGAAAATATCTAGATAAATTTCTTCCACCTTTGTTAGCATTTCTATATTCATTTCATCATAATATTTTCCAATTTGCCAAGCTTTTTCCAATAACTCTCTATATTTTTTATAAAACGGTGCCTTTGTTTTTTCTTTTTCATATAAAATATCATATAAATCTTGAATTTTACTTAGTGTAGAAAACAAATATTTTGGATACTCTTCATGTTCTGAATATTGATAATCCTCAATTTCTTTTTCCAAAAAATTGGTTAACCGTTCAATCAATTCTTCTTCATTCATCCCATAATATTCTTTTAATTGTTCCATTGTAATTTCTTTTGATTTTGTAATTATTTTTAATTCTTCCATCAGTAACTCCCCTATTACTTCTATCATAACACATTTTTATAAAAAGAGATTCTATTAATAGAACAAATAATTCAAAATAAAAAGGAAATTTTTTGTTTCCTTCTTTTTAATTTTTACACACAGCAAATTTTTACAATTGCGCAACAGTTTTTTCCTTTATCGACACAAAAATAGATAGTTAACTATTTTTATTGTTTTGTAATTGTAACTGAATTTTATGATAAATATCATACCAACTAAATACTCTTGTCATATTATCACATTTCAAATCACGATTATATCTACAATCATAACAAAAAATGGGAACAACAGAAGAATAGATTGGTATCATTTTTGGACTATCTTCAATCATAATATCTAACTGTAAATTTTGAATTTCAATTAATTTGTCCTTTGAAAAATATAATCCATCATACAAGATATGATTTTTTTGAAGCCAATTTTGAATCATAGTTCTCATGTTTTCTCCTTGTTTTCCTAAATGAGTTGATAAATGCCTTGAAGTGATAATATAAATTTGATGACCTTCTTTTTTTAGTTTTGCAATCACTTCCTGAGCGAATTTTCTAGGTGGTTCCTCTTTGACATAATTCCAAAAATATTCAGTACGATATTTTTCTAATAATAAATCATCATAATTCCACGGGAACTTTCTAGTTTCATATTCATATGGCTTCATATCATAATTCAATTGATTTTTAAATAAAAACTTTGTTCCACAAGCTAATATATAATCATCATCATTCGTAAGTACTCCATCAATATCAATTCCAATTCTCATATAACACACTTCCTATCTCTAATAATAAATACCTTTTTTACTGATAATTTTCAACTACAACGATTAAAATATAGAAATACGATACCATAAATATAAGATTTTTAAAGAATAATAAAATGGAAATTAAAAAATAATTCATTAAAATCAGCAGACGTTGAAACGGCAATATGATATATGTGAAATATATCAAAAATACTAACAAAATATGTTAGTATCTATTAAGGCCAGAAAAGTTCGAGTTTCTATACACTCTGGTGCGATAAGAGAAGTGTATTTAAAACTCATTCACAAAAGTGACTTGATAAATATCAATTACAAATATAATTTAACATTTAATTCATAAATTTAAGCATCAAATTTCATATTTTCATATTTTGGAATGACGATGCTTGGCTTATTATATTCAATAATTTTCCCATTCTCTATCACTGCTACATTATCCATGTCTTTTAGCGTAGTCAATCTATGCGCTATACAAATGATAGTTCTATCTTTAAAATACTTATTTATATTTTTCTGAATATTAAATTCAGTATTATTATCTAAACTACTTGTGGCTTCATCGAACACTAATATTTTTGCATCTCTTAAAAATATTCTAGCTAAAGCAATTCTTTGGCGTTGACCACCAGAAAGCTTGATACCTCGTTCCCCAACAATCGTTTGTAATTTATTATCTAATTTTTCAACAAAATCATAAAGCTCGGCTTTTTTCAAGGCATTAATGATTTCTTCTTCTGTTGCAGTTGGCTTTGCAATTTTTATATTTTCGTAAATTGTATCATGTAATAAAATGGTCTCTTGTGGGACATAAGTAATATTTTCATATAATGAATCAATACTATATTCTTGTATATTTTTATTATCAATTAAAATTTTCCCTTTTTGTGGTTCAAAAAATCTAAACAATAAATTAATTAATGTTGTTTTTCCACTACCACTAACACCAATGATTCCTAAACTCTCATTATTATTAATTTTTAAATTAAAATCTTCTAAAACATTATTTTTTGTGTATTTAAAACTTATGTCTTTAAATTCTATATTACTATTACTTAAGACAATTTTTTTATCCGATGTATCTTGAACTTGCTCGTTTGAATAAAGGAAATCAAAGCAATTTTTAAGCTTACTAATACTTTCTCCTAAATGAATATATGTCCACGAAAAGGAAGTAGTATTTGTTTTAAGTGCTAAAATGGCAGTAATTGCAAATACAAGATCTCCAATTGATAATTGATTATTATTAAATAAAATTACTGAATAGACCAAAATAGCGATTAACACTGTCACAAATACAACATTAGCAACTGCACCAAATGTAAATTCTTTCTTTGACGCTGCATTTTTATGTTTCATTGCTTCAATTTTTGTTGATTTCATTCGTTTTGAAAAATCATCAATCGCATTATAAATTTTCAATGAAGTAAAGTTCATCACAGCATCATTTAAGATCCCACTATATTCTCTTTCATATTCCTGATATTTAACAATTAATGGCATGTAATTTTTGTAAAAGAATAGAAGTCTTGTAATAATAATTCCGCCAAATAATACGAATGCTATAAGAAAAATATAAAAATTAATTGAAAGTAAAATTATTAGATTAGAAATAATTGTAGCAATCATCGATACAAATCCAGTTGTAATCCTATCATTTAATTGCCTAGTTTCATTAATAATTTCATTTATCGACGAAGATATTTTGCCGCTATAATTATCTAAAAAGAAATTATACTTTTTTTTACTAAGATTACTAAATAACATTTCTGAAATATATGGTTGTTGTTTTTTAGGAACAAAAATTGTCCTAGTTATATTTGATATATAAAAGAAAATTAATTCTAGAACTAAAATACCAACTAGTAATATTAATACACTTGTTAAATCATTTAATCCAAATACTGACTTTGTAGGTAAATCAATTAGCCCTTTAATTATTAATTGTTTAAATAATATAGCTTTACCTTCCATAACAGGT
>JAGZRP010000078.1 GCA_018381595.1 Bacillota bacterium | reverse complement strand
GAAATCATGTATCTTTGAAAAAAGCGAATTTAAAAATTCGTAATTTAACACGCAACGATATGAAAACATTAGAAGTATGGTTAAACCAAGAGGAAATTTTAGAATTTTATCAAGGTAGAGATTGTAAATATGATATTCGTGCCATTGAAAGACATTATTATAATGATAATAACCTATGTCGATTAATTTTGATGATGGATGGAGAGCCAATTGGATATATGCAATATTATCCATTAACCAAAGCAGAGTTGACGAAATATCATTTTGGAATTGAAAGCAAAGTATTTGGTTTGGATTTATTTATAGGAATCCCAGAATTATTAGGAAAAGGTTATGGTAGTAAATATATTATGATGATTTGTGATTATTTAATCCATGAGCAAGAAGTGAATAAAGTAGTAGTAGATCCAATGACACATAATAAACGTGCCATTCGTTGTTATGAGAAATGTGGATTCGAAAAACAACAATTACTTCCTAGACACCAATTACATGAAGGTGTTTATCAAGATTGTTACTTAATGGTATACGATGGTAGTATAAAACCGGTAGAAGCGAAAAAAGTAGAAGAACCAGTAGTAATAGAAACGCAAGAACCAAAGATTTCAGATGAACCAAAGAAGCAGAAGCAACCCCAGAAGACAACGAAGAAGGCTCCGAAAGTGAGTACCAATCAAAAACAAACAGGTAAAAAGGTAACTCCTAAAAAGAAAGATACTCCAAAGAAAGTAAAAGAAGTAGTAAAAAAAGATACTAAGAAGGCAACACCAAAGAAGCCAGAAACGAAATCAAAGCCAAAAACGACAAAACAAACAACAAAAAAGAATAATTTATAGTTATTCTTTTTTTGTGATTACAATATAGTTTAATGGTGATACTGTGAAATTATTGGAAAGTATATTATGGGCGATTGTAACTGGTCTTATTCTTGTTGTAGGAATTCTTTTTTCCAAGCAACTTCATTATCCACAATTTTGCTTTCGAAAAATGGGAAAAGCTTTATTTCAAAAGTCTGATAAGAAATCGGATGTCAGTATGTTTTCTGATTTTATGATGGTATTAGGGGGAAGAATTGGAGTAGGAAGTATTGCAGGAGTCGCACTTGCTATTTGGATAGGAGGACCAGGCAGTATTTTTTGGATGTGGGTAAGCACTTTATTTTCAGCTGTTTTAAGTTATGTTGAAACTTATTTGGGAATGAAATACCAAAGAAAAGATGGTCAGAACTATAAAGGGGGTCCTTCTTACTACATAAAATACGGATTAAAGAATGCGAAATTAGGAGCAGTGTATGCTATTTTAATCATTGCTTGTTATATCTGTGGTTTTATAGGGATTCAAGCCAATACCATTCAAAAATCTGTTATATCATTTATTCCTGTTTCTAAAGTGGTGCTTGCATGTTTCATTGTCTTTCTTGTTTTTTTGATTATTATAAAAGGGGTATCTAATATTTCAAAATTATCTGCAAAGTTAGTTCCGATTATGACTCTTTTTTATATTGGGATGACTCTATTTGTTTTTATTTTATCTCCAAGTAAGATTTTATCGATATTTCAAATGATACTTACACAAGCCTTTCAATTTGACTCTATTATTGGAGGGCTAATTCCTACTATGATTGTTGGAATTCAAAGAGGAATTTTTTCAAATGAAGGCGGTTTGGGAACAGGGAGTATTGCATCTTCTGTAATATCGTCAGTGCATAAAAAAGAAGCTAGTTATTTGCAAGTGTTGGGGGTATATATCACAACACTTGGGATTTGTACCATGACAGCTTTCTTTTTATTATCCACTCCATATTATCAACTAAATCTTACAGATGTGAACGGAATTGAAATGATTCAATATGCCTTTTTTTATCATTACGGAAATTATGGACCACTATTACTTTCTATTTCTATTTTTTTCTTTTCTTTTTCCACAATTTTAACAGGATATTATTATGGAGAATCCTGTTTAAAGTATTTTTCATTTGGGGAAAATAAAAAAGTAGTTTTTGGTTTAAAGATATTTACTCTGTTCTTTATTTTTGTCGGAATGTTAATGTCTAGTCATTTCATTTGGAAATTGATTGATCTTTTTGTTGCAATTATTGCTTTTATCAATATTATTAGTATGTATTTACTTAGAAAGGAAGTAGATTCTTAGTTTCTTTTTGCACCTCTTATTACTTTGTGTTATCATATATTTTGAAAGGAATTTGGTTTTATGATTAATAAGAAATGGGATATTGTATTACAAGATGAATTTAAAAAAGATTATTTCAAAAAATTGGGTACATTTGTAAAAAATGAATATGCGACAAAAAGATGTTTTCCGGAGTATAAAAATATATTTAATGCACTTCGTTATACAGATTATGATGAAGTAAAAGTAGTAATTTTAGGTCAAGACCCTTATCATGGAGAAAAAGAAGCTCACGGACTTTCTTTTTCTGTGCAAGAAGGAGTAAAAAGACCACCTTCTTTAGATAATATTTTTAAAGAGTTAAAAAGTGATTTGGGAATTCATCGTGAAAATAATGATTTGACAGATTGGGCAAAACAAGGGGTATTACTTTTAAACTCTATCATGTCAGTGGTGAAAGATAGACCACTATCTCATAAAGACCATGGATGGGAACAATTTACAGATACGATTATTTCTAAATTAAACGAAAGAGAAAAACCTGTTATTTTTGTTTTTTGGGGCAGCTATGCGCGTAGTAAAAAAGTATTAATTACAAATCCACAGCATAAAATTTTAGAAAGTGTCCATCCATCTCCACTTTCTGCGCATCGCGGTTTTTTTGGGAGCCGTCCATTTTCCAAAATTAATTATCATTTAAAAGAACAAGGAATGGAAGAAATTAAGTGGTAAGTTATGATTAGGGAGGACAAAATGAATTCTATTTATGAAGAATTAGTACATCAACTTTCTAAAGATGATACTGTTATTTGTGCAGTATCAGGGGGGCCAGATTCTATGGCTTTATTATCCATGCTTTCCCAAGTGCGCGAAGAAGTTCCATTTTGTCTTGTATGTGCCCATGTGAATCACAATGTGCGAAAAGAAAGTGATGAAGAAAAAGAATTTGTCAAAACCTTTTGCTGTAATCATCATATTATTTTTGAATATATGAAAATTGAACATTATGGAGAAGATAATTTTCACAACGAAGCACGTGGAAAGCGATATCAATTCTTTGATGAACTTGCTAAAAAGTACCAAGCAAAATATGTAATGACAGCTCACCATGGGGATGATTTGTTGGAAACTATTTTAATGCGTATCGTAAGAGGTTCTACACTTCATGGATATGCTGGTTTTTCAAAGCAAGTCCAAAAAGAAAACTATCTTATTTTAAGACCATTGATTTCTGTTACTAGAGATGAAATTATGCATTATTTAAATCAAAATGAAATTGCTTATGTGACAGATAGTAGCAATGAAAAAGATGTTTATACAAGAAATCGCTATCGTAAATATATTGTTCCAGAATTAAAAAAGGAAGAAAGTCGTGTTAGTGAACGTTTTTATAAGTTCAGTGAAACACTATTAGAATATCATAACTATATTCAAACAATCATTTCAGAAAAGAAGTCAAAACTTTTAAAAGAAAATAAGATTATTATCCCATTATTTTTAAAAGAAGAACCACTGATTCAACGTCAGTTATTATATGTTTTATTAGAAGATATTTATCAAGATGATTTTATGATAATTACTGAAAGACATGTTGATTTGATGTTAGAAGTATTATCTTCTTCTAAACCAAATCAAGTTTTATGCCTTCCCTGAAAATTTGAATTTGTAAAAGCATATGAAGAAGCTTCTATTGTTTCTAAGAATGATTCACAGTCCTATTATTTAGAACTACAAGATATGGTTATACTTCCTAATCAAATGTGCATTGAGAACGTTTCTGTTACTTCGGAAAACGGGAATGATATTTGTCGTCTTTCTAGTGAAGAGATTCAATTTCCACTTTATGTTCGTACCAGAAAAGAAGGCGATAAAATTGCTGTAAAAGGAATGAAAGGTCATAAAAAAATTAATGATATTTTTATTGATAATAAGATTCCTTCTAGGAAACGCGATACATGGCCAATTGTGGTTGATAGTCTTGATAATATTGTCTGGTTACCGGGTTTGAAAAAAACACAATTTGATAGAACAAAAGATGGAAAGTATGATATAATACTTAAGTATTATTTGAAAAAGGAGGGTTTTGATGAATAAAAAAACCGTAAAAAAAGGTATATTTCCATATGCACTTTTATTATTAATTATGCTTGGAATTCTATATTTCTTTAATACTATGAATCAAAAAGTAAATGTTTTAACTTATGATAAATTTATGAGTGCTGCAAGTAGTGGCAAAGTTGAAGAAATTATGATTACACCAAGAAGTAGAGCAAATGTATATGAGATTTCTGGAAAAATGAAAGGTTATAAGAAAAACGAAACATTTTTCTTACGTGTACCTCTAGCTGAAGATGTGATGAATAAAGTATTGGATACGCAGAAAAAGGAAAAGTTTAAATTAGATACTGCAACGGATCCAGAATCTAGTACATTCTTACTTTTCTTGATGAATATTCTTCCTATGGTCATCTTAGTAGGTGGAGCATTCTTCTTAATTACAAGACAAATGGGAAATGCGAATAAGTCTATGGATTTTGGCCGTAGTCGTGCAAAATTAAATGAAGATAATAAAAAGGTAACATTTAAAAATGTTGCTGGATTAGATGAAGAAAAAGAAGAAGTATCTGAATTAATTGACTTCTTAAAAAGCCCTAAGAAGTTCCAACGCTTAGGAGCTCGTATTCCAAAGGGAGTGTTACTAGTAGGTCCTCCGGGAACTGGTAAAACATTACTTGCTCGTGCTGTTGCAGGAGAAGCGAATGTTCCATTTTACTATATTAGTGGTTCTGAGTTCGTAGAATTATTTGTCGGAGTTGGAGCAAGTCGTGTTAGAGACATGTTTAAACAGGCAAAACACAATGCACCATGTTTAATTTTTATCGATGAAATCGATGCGGTTGGACGACAAAGAGGTGCTGGTTTAGGTGGTGGACACGATGAACGTGAACAAACTTTAAACCAATTACTAACGGAAATGGATGGATTTGGTTCTAATGAAGGTATTATCATTATTGCTGCA
>JAGZRP010000077.1 GCA_018381595.1 Bacillota bacterium | reverse complement strand
TGTTTTCCAAGATCTGTTAAATTTTTTGATGGTAAATCTCCATAATCAACAACTGGATATATTGTTTTCGCAACTTCTTTTCCTCTTTCAATTAATGTTTTAGACATCAAATCACCAATTTCTTTTGATGTCATTTCTCCCATATCTCTATGATAATTCATTACTAATCCCCTCCATCATTAGTATGAACAAAATTTTTTTAATTCTTCATCAAAATACATTTTTTACTAACTATACTTACTATTTTATCTGTCCTTTCTCTAATCAAAAAAGTATCAATTTCAAATGAAGTTGATACTTTTTATATATAAAATTACAAAAGTTAGAACAAATTGTCCAATGATGTGGTTGAGGAAGTTATCAACAACTTTTTTCAAGTAAAATTGATAGTCTTTTTTATTAAAAAGAAAAAGCACAATTTATGAACTACTTCTTTAGGGTAGCTACCAATAAAAAAGTCCATAATATCAAATATTATGAACTATCTATTTATCGCACTTACATTTTGGTGCAAGTTTTAATTTCAATGGTGCGAAAGATGGGACTCGAACCCACATAGATTACTCCACAAGCGCCTGAAGCCTGCGTGTCTACCAATTCCACCACTTTCGCAAATACAGTTTTATTATATACCATATATTACAAAAATGATAGATGAATTTTATGTTAAAATCTTGATTTCTCGTAATTGTAAGGAATACTAGTACCTACAACAACATCTTCAATTTTGTCAATGATTAACCAATCATCCATATTTCCTTGATGATCGAAATCTAATGGTGCAATCTCTTCTACATTAGAAAATTCAATAAAACATAAACATTTTCTATGCCATCTTTCCTTTTGTTTTTCCGTCAATAGTAACTTCTCTTGATTCTCTTCTAATTTTTGTTTAATTTCTTCTTCTGTTAATTTTATATAATTTTGAACATCTACTACTTTTGCCTTTGCAATAATTTTTTTGGTTCCTTTTTCCATAAAATATAAAATTTCATCTGGAAATACTCTACTATGTGGTATCTTTCTTCCCGCTGCTCCTCTTACTATCATTGTTTTACTACCATCTATTATTTTTTCTATTTCTTTTGATTTATCATCACAATATACTAAATGTACCATATTTCTCCTCCTGTTTTTAGAACATAGATATTTGTTCTTTTCCTTTTTTATTACTTTTATAAGCACTTACAATATCATGCATTTGATATAATAAGCCATATTTTTTACATTCTTTCACAAACGTTTGATATAACTTTTCACGATTGGGACTATAACACATATATTTTTCTTGAAATCTTTCTTCATAACGCTTTCTCAAACCAGGAAATTTTTCATCTAATTTTTGATAATAATAATCTCTTTGGTTTTCTCTCAATGTAACACTCATATAAGTATAAATAAATTTTGCGCCATGTTCATAACATAATTTAACAAGTGTTTTTATATCTTCTTCATCGTCTGTAATCCAAGGTAAAACTGGGTTCATTAAAACACCTACAAAAATACCTTCATCACTTAATTGTTTCATGGCAGCCAATCGTTTAGAAGAAACACAGACATGAGGTTCAATGATTCTTGAAAGTTCATCATGAGGGGTTGTAATTGTAAATTTGATAATCACATGATGATTAGAATTAATTTCTTTCAATAAGTCAATGTCTCTTACAATGAGATCACTTTTCGTATCAAGTGCCACTCCAAAATGAAATTTGGCAATCAATTCTAATGCATCTCTTGTGATTTGATATTTTTTCTCATAGGGGTTATAAGTATCTGACATTGCACCAATTCCAACAACACCTACTTCTTTCTTTTTTAATAGTTCTTCTTTTAAAATAGAAATAGCATGTTCTTTCCCTCTAACCACATCAAAATTGTTTATGTGATAACAATGACTTCTACTATCGCAATAAATACACCCATGGGGACAACCACGATACAAATTCATTTGATAGTCTACCCCAAACCAATCTTCACCATACTTTGCCTTGGTTAAAATCGTTTTTGTTTTTATAAATTCCATCATACCTACTTTAATAATTTGGCAATTAAATTTTTATTTAGTAATTGGTTTGATAAGAATTTTCCATCTTTAAAATTTGCCCAATTATTAAAGATACATGGTGCATTCTTTGCTTTCTTTAAAGAATCTATTTTTTCAAAACAAATCTCTGCATCTGTTTCCTTGATGAATGCTTTTACTTCTTGGATACAATTTTGAACAAATGGACACTGTGGACTATAGTAAATTGTAAACGCTTGATTATTTATTTCCATCTTTCTAGCACTATCACAAAATTTTGGTACTTCTCCATGAAATGAAAGTGCTAACAGTTCATAATCTCCAATGGTATCCACTACTTGAAAGCCATATTTTAAAAAGAAGTTTTTCTCTCCCAAATATGGTTTTTTCTTCTTAGATACAAGTGTACACAATCCATTTTTATTTTGTTTTTTCGCATCTTCTATTGCATATTCCAATAATTCTTTTCCATAGTGATTGCCTTTATAACTTCCTGCTACCCACAAGCAATAAATATAAAGATAATCAGTACCAGTAACTGGAGTCCATGCAGTTTCTAAAGGAGCATATTCAATAAATACTTTCCCTTTTGCATTTAATTTACGAAACACATATCCTTCTTTGATTCTATCTTTTAACCATTCTCTTTTTGTTTGAACACCCTCTTGATGTTTTTTATCGGAAATTGCACAACACAAGTGTTCTGTTTCCAAATTTTCTAAAGTAATATTAATATATTCATTCATACGATTTACCTATTTTCCAGTTATTCATTAGAAAGAATCGTTTCGATATCTTTTTTAATCAATCCCTGTAAATTTTCTTTATATATTTTTAAATTGAGATGTGTCAATTTTTCTTCCACCTTAGAAAATAACTCTGGCTTATATAATAACATGATAGAACAAGCATCTAAGCATTGTCTTACTGATGTTCCTTTGTTATCTTCTAACTCTTTTAATATTTTATCAATATTATGATTAATTTTATTTTCCTTATCCCACTTTGCTAATGCACAAATGATGCGAAATCCTCGCACACGTACAAAAGAATGTTTATCATCTAATAAGCTCAAAAACAAATCAAAATAAGGATATAATTCATTTGATTCCGTTGTAATCATTTCAAACTCTAATAAAGTTTGATAAGCTTTTTGATTATCTTTATCGCAAAGCTTCTTTCTGATTTCTTCTGCACTCATTCTGATATCTTTCTAATTGGATGTCTTACAACTGTTTTTAATCTTTCAGATGCACACTTTCTCGGATCACTTAAATAAATCTCGTGATGATATCTTTTATCTGTAATATCAATTTCATATCCTAATTCTTTTGCATACCTATCCATTTGCTCAATCGTTGTAGGCTCATTATCATAAGGCCCAATATGCATACATTGTACACAGACTCCTTCTTCATAAGTGAAAAACTCTACCTTTGAAAAATCGATTTGTTTTTTCGTCGTCGCTTCCTTGATTGTCCAATCAAAATCCTTTTTGGTAACAAAATCAGGTAATCTTATCATAGAGATAAATTGAAAATTTTCTTTATGACTGTAATCAATTCCTGTAATGCCCTCCTGCCACCAAAGTCCTTCTAATGGAGGAACTACATATTGAAAATATCCATCAATTTGA
This sequence comes from Bacillota bacterium, assembly GCA_018381595.1. Classification (GTDB taxonomy): domain Bacteria; phylum Bacillota_I; class Bacilli_A; order RF39; family UBA660; genus UMGS2016. The sequence continues at coordinate 1,538 of JAGZRP010000077.1, read as the reverse complement.
TAACTCCCTTTATAACTCATTTTTAAAGTAAATGCGATAGCATATAAAAGAGAAATGGTTTGCTTATATTCCCCATCCTCACGATTTGGATCTCCTTTTCCACGAACTGCAATATAATTCATTTTTGGTAATGTTACAATTGTAGGTTTATTTTTTGGCATATAAAATTCTTTATATTCCTTCTTATAGTCAAATGCCATAATACTCCTCCTTCCATTTCATGATACCCCTTATAATATGACAACAGCATGTCATATTATAAATAATTTTGAATACTTTCTTCAAGTCTCCTTTTGATTTCCTGTTTAAAATTATCTGGTCCGAGTACTTTCGCATACATTCCATAAGATAAAATATATCCATATACCCATTCACTTTCAGGGTAAGTTACTGTTACTATAAAATTTCCATCTTCTGTTGGTGTTATCAAATCACTAGGAAATTCATCAAACACACGGTATGCTGCTTCTTTTGCAATCTCTAGTTGTACCGTGATAAGTTTTATATCTGGTTCTGGATACTTTTCTTGTTCTTGTTTTTGAGGAAGCTCTCTTTCAAAAGACTCATCTAAAATTTGACAATCTTTCATTCTTGTTAATTTAAATAAACGATAATCTAACTTTTCACTATCATAGGAAAAGACATACCAAGATTTGTATTTAAAACAAATTTGAAGTGGCTCTACGACTCTCTTTGCAGTTTTTCCATATGAATTATAATAAACAAATTCCAATTTTTTATGACTCAATATTGCTGTTTTAATCATTTCAAATAAATTCTTTTGGAATGTATCTTTTCCCCATACCGTAAAATCAATATCAATCCAATCATGACTTTCTTTTTGAAATAATAATCTCATCTTATGAAAAACATTTTCATCTTCTGACTGACTGAGTTTTTCTAAGCTTTGAAGCGCGAATAAAATTTGATTCTGCTCTTCTTCCGATAATAAAGATTTATCTAATTTATAATTTTCTAATAATCCAATTCCACCATTTTTTCCTTTGGTTGCGTAGATAGGAATATTCTGTGCACTTAACAGATCGATGTCCCTATAAATAGTTCGAACAGAGACTCCAAAATAATCTGCAAGTTCTTGCGCTGTAACCGTTTGTTTTGTTAATAATAAATAAATAATGCCAAATAATCTATCGTTTTTCATAATTCCTCCATCTGTATTTATAGTATAACATGATTACAAAAGAAAAACACGTCAACCAATTAACGTGTCTTATTGTCCATAGAAACTTTCATTCTATCATATGAAATATTTTTTAATTCTGCCTCTAAATGGTCTAATGATATTGTTTGGACAGAATTATATTTTGTTTTTTTATTTTTATCAATGATAAAGATATCAAATAAACGAAAACAATGAAATGCCTCCATATAATGAAGTAATTCTTTTACTTGATAATTCGTAAGTTTTTCCAGCGAATCTCCAATAAATAATCTCCCAATTCCATGATAAATCGCCGTTGGATTATTTTGATATTCATTGCGTGAAATAAAAGAAGAATTACAAAAAACTACTGCCC
>JAGZRP010000076.1 GCA_018381595.1 Bacillota bacterium | reverse complement strand
TAAAACTCGTTTTGCCTTGGTATCAATGTAATGAATATTAATAAATAATATAATACATGTCATTAGTTCTAACATTCCAGATATAAACCAGTTTAAGTCTGGAAATATTGGAAGTAAAATGTTAGATGCTGCAATAATAACACGGTAAATAATTGCCGGTATGTAATCACAAACAAGTGCAAAATAAGTAAATAATGCATTTCGAGCAAGAACTGGAAGCAATGTGGATGAAATATATTTAAATGCAGATTCTCTTGATGCAAAGAATGTTCCAAATGCCCCATAATTTAGTTCTAATAAACTAAATAATAAGAATATTGCAACAAATAAAATATCTCTTCTTTTCGTAAAACGCACTAATACGGCACGTACATACTCTTGAAAGAAAATGACAGGGATAAATACCCATGCATTCATCAAAATAGAAATGATACTATGTGAATAAGGACTCGCCTTATATCCAAATAACAATCCCAGTAAAAAATATACCATCAAATATAAAATTACAAAGATAATTACAATTTGGATTTTACCCACTTTATCTCGATTTCGAAATCTTTCTTTGTCAGAAGCAAAATAACAAAATACTGCTAACCCACACCAGAGAATCTGCTGAAGAAATTTTGTATATAACCCCTCTTTAAATATAGAAGGAAACAGGATAAGTGCAAATAAGTAAAGAAACAAAATCCCGTATACCAACCATATTTTATTGTTCATTCTTTTCATATCATACTCCTTATCCTATTTTTCTCTTGATAAGGAAAAAAGACAAATGTCTTTTTCACTATAAATTATACCATTATGCTTGTGTGTAAGTCATGTTTACTGTAAGTGGTACTGTTTTTGTTTCAGGCATTGTTGTATCAGCAGAATTCCATCCTACTTCAACCGTTACCGTATTGGTAGCTCCAGCTGCTAATGTTGTTGTATTTACAGTAACTCCTGTTACTTTATAATAAATTCCACTTGTTGCTGGTGTTGATGGTGTCACTGTAAGTGCAGTTAATTTTGCATCCAATGTACCTGTATTTGAAACAGTAATTGTATAAATCATTTTATCTCCAGGTGATTTTAAATCTGTACTAAATGTTGCACTCGTTCCAGTAAATGTTGCTGGTGTTTTGTTTGTAGCTGTTCCTGTAGGTGTTCCTTCAGAAATACCAGTAATCGCTACATTCCAAGTACTACTAATTGCTGCAGTACCATTAATATTTAATGTTTGTGCTAATGCGGCATATCCAACTGCCATAATTGCTACAGCAGCAAGTAAAGTTCCAATAATTAAATTTCTACCTTTGTTTGAACTCATAAATCATTTTCTCCTTTTTTTAAATCTTTCTTATGATTGTTGTGTATAAGTCATACTTACAGTAAGTGGTACTGTTTTTACTTCAGGCATTGCTGTATCTGCTGTATTCCATCCCACTTCAACTGTTACAGTATTTGTAGCTCCAGCTGCTAATGTTGTTGTATTTACAGTAACTCCTGTTACTTTATAGTAAATACCACTTGTTGCAGTTGTTGCTGGTGTTACTGTAAGTCCAGTTAATTCAGCATCTAAAGTTCCTGTGTTTGAAACAGTAATATCAAATACCATTTTGTCTCCAGGTGATTTTAAGTCAACATCAAATGTTGCACTCGTTCCTGTATACGCCGCTGGTGTTTTGTTTGTAGCTGTTCCTGTAGGTGTTCCTTCAGAAATACCAGTAATTGCTACATTCCAAGTACTACTAATTGCTGCAGTACCATTAATTGTTAGTGTTTGTGCAAGAGCGGCATATCCTACAGCCATAATCATGATTGCACAAACCAAAGCAACAATTACATAGTTTCTTTGATTTTTCTTTTCCATATCGTTTACTACCTCTTTCCTATCATAACTATTATCATTATATCATACTGTTTTTAAATTTCAAGAGAATTTTTTTCTATTTATCAATTTGACATTGGTACCCTTTTTCCGACAATAATTTTCTATATAAGTTTATTGATAGCGTACCTTCATTCATCGCCTTTTGGTATTCTTCATTCTTTTTTAAAATATTCAAATTTTTCTTAGTAATTGGGAGTTCTTGCTCCACTGTAACGTTGTTTCCAATGCGATGAATCTCATACTCTGCACCATCATATTGACTTGTAATGGTCTCTTTTTCCTGATTCAAAGTGTTTAACAGTTGGTTTACATCTACATCATCCCATTTTGCACTATAGGAACTTGTCATATGTAACTTAGAAACAGAGTGATTATCTTTTGTATAAATTCCTGTCACATAACTCGTATCATAAAATTCTAAACTACTCCATAAAGTGCACTCTTGTGAAAGTTCTTCTTTTTTCACTTCACAACCACAAAAGAAGAATAAACCAAATATAAAAATTCCAACACCATACTTTTTCATCTTTCTCACTACCTTCTCATTTAGTATAACGAAAAGATAAGGGAAATGCAATTACCAACAAAATAATTCATATAACTTTGCGGCCAATACTTGACTCATTGGAGCACGATATATTTTTTTCGGTTTTTTAGAAAAAATTGCTTTTTCAATTTGCTTTGCAATACTATCCATCTGTTGTTTTTCTAATCTCAAAAATAGTTTTCCTTCTGCTGTCCGTAACCATGCCAATTGGTTTTCAAAATAAGTTTCATGTTCCATATCAGGATATTTATTTTCTAACATCACTTGATTAAATCCTGTATGATAAAGTCCTGGTTCAATTAATACAACATCGACTTTTTCTTCTAATAACTTTGTTTCTAGTTGCAATACTTTACCAATCATAATCAAACTTGATTTGGTAGAACAATAACTACCTAAAAATGGAAGTGGTAAAACACCTGCAAGAGAAGCCATAATAATAATGCGTCCCTTTCTTTGTTTTTGAAATAGATATTGAATGAAGGATACGGTTCCAAATACATTGGTCTCATAATTTTCTTTGAGTTTCTCCATAGGAATTTCTAATAGACTGCCTCCATAACCTACTGCTGCATTATGAATCGTAACATCAATATCTAAATTTTCTATTTTCTTATAATCTTTAGGATTTGTAATATCAATTTTGAAGCAAGTAATATTTTTATCTTTTTGATAATACGATGTTACACTTTTTAATTGTTCTTCTGTATGAACCGCAATATAAATTGTAACATTTTCTTTCATTTTGATTCTTTCTATGACACTACGAGCAATCCCACTTCGCGCACCAGTATACAAAATATTCATATTCTCACCCCTTTTTATTATGAACCACAAAACATATGCTCATACTTGCAATCTCTTTTTTTGAGCAAAACATTTACTTTACATGAATGATTTTGAAATAATTGAACATCATGAAAATATGTGATATAATATGAAGCGTTTTCACGAAAAAAGGAGATATGTATGGATACAGAGCAGACTTTAAACATTGAAGCATTAGAAAGCGAAACAAAAAGCTACCTTTCTTCACTTAGAAAACAGAAAGAAATCGGTGCTAATGAGATCGCAGAATTTTTGAATCATTATATGTGTTTAGAAAAGTTTGAAGAAAATTTAAATTTAGAGAAACTTCGTAAATCATTTTTGAAGGTAATTTCTAAAATAAACGAAAATCTATCAATTTATATGGATAAGAATATGATGAATATTCTTTATAAAATGAAACTAGGTTTTCAATTACAAGATATCGTCGTAGTCCCTAATACCCATTTAATTGCCCCTGTTTACGAAAGTACCAACTGTCAATCATGCCAAAATTACATCAAAGAAAAAAGAACTTGTCAGTTAAAACGTGGTGCCTATGTATTTGGGTGTGATTTCAATTTACAAGAAAAAAAGTTTTTAAAAGAGAATGCAATTTCTATTTTTGAACAGCAACAAGTAGAAATTGTAGAAGAACCTGAGAAAAAAATACAATTTTTAAAAGGATTAAAAAAGAGAGTTTATAATCTATTATAAAAGGAAACCAAAAGAGATTGGTTTCCTCAGACTGTTGACAAATAGGTAAATAAAATTACTTATTTGTCTTTTTTGTTATCTTATCAACTGATAAGTGATAAATAAACCATTATACCTAGTATATTCTTATATTAGGCATAATGATGTAATGCGAATTTTTTCAGATTCATGCACGCATAAAGAAGAGTCAATTCACGATGGACCCTTTCTTTTGTCCTAAAGTATGTATTTCTTAATCCATACTTCATCTTCCCATCTGCAAAGACCCTTTCTATATGTTGGGGTCTTTGCTTATAGACTTCCTTAACCTCTTTATGATGCCTATAATCATTTACCATTTCTTTATGTTCCTCCCATACATGTCTTAATATCTGTTTATATTTTCCCTTTGTACATTTCTCTTTCCATAAACATTTACTACAATCATGTTCATCCGCTTTATATATCGCATATCCATTCTTGTCGATACGACCTGTTGGGATTAAATCTTTTTCATTTGGACATATATAAATATCATTATACTCATCATATACAAATTCATATTTTTTTAAATAATCCTTTCTATATCCTTTTCTTGTATATGGAAAAGCAGGAATCAAGTCTAATTCAATTAATGTTTTACAAATATGTGGTGTTATATACGCTGCATCTCCTACAAAATATGTTATTTGTGATATATCAAAATGTCTTGTTAGATTTTCTAACGATTGATAAAATGATACAGAATCATGTACATTACTTCCATTCGTATCAACGGTTAAAACATAATTGTTGTTTTCACATATTACACTTGTATTATATCCAAACATTTTTTCCTTATCACTTTTATAAAGCATTCCTGCATCTTTATCTACATCACTTACTATCAATTCTTTTTCTCCAATTACTTCAAATGTATCTACTTCTTCATTACATTTGACAATTCTTTCTACTTCTTCTAAATATTCTTCATCCGTTAAATCTTCTTCTTGTAAACTTTTAAAGCAATTTCTAAATCTAATTCTTTTTGATATTTTTTTGCTTCTATCTTTACTGTTTCTTTATGATGCTTCTTCTTATTGGCATAAGCCTTTGTATGAGTGGAATCTATATATACAGCAGTCATATCTAAACAGTTCCAATTGATTAATAAATCTATGACTTTATCAAACACAGTTTGTAATAAGTCTTTTTCTAATTTACAAAACTTTCTTTTATAGTTTTGTGAATAGGTAGAATGATCTGGAACCTTTTCATTCAGTTCATATCCAATAAACCATCGATACAAGTTATTATATTTTAGGTTTTC
>JAGZRP010000075.1 GCA_018381595.1 Bacillota bacterium | reverse complement strand
ATTTTTAGAGGATAAAGGGACCCCCAACCGTCAATGTCACGTAAGGGGAATCGTCCAGACAATGGCATGATGGGATCCTTCTTTGGTATTCTTAAGTCTGAGATGTTTTATGGTTACGAGAAGACGTTTCACTCACTTGAACAATTAGAACAAGCTATTGTAGACTATATTGATTATTACAACAACAAACGCATTAAGGTAAAATTAAAAGTACTCAGTCCTGTGCAATACAGAACTAAATCCTTTGAATAAATTAGTTGTCTAACTTTTTGGGGTCAGTACAAGAGCTCAGCCATCCGCTGGGCTTTTTTCTTTCAGTGTATTAAAAAACAACCGTTCTCACTATTGTTCAATAAATTTAAATCTTTTCAAGGACAGATTGGGTTACCCAAGTCTTGAGATTTCCGATTTGGACGAGGATGCCATCGCTAGGTGGGTCAATGGCAAGAACTTTGAAGTTACCTGGAATAGTAAAGGTCTCACCAGGATTGAGGTACTGGTCTGATGTTGGATTACCTTGTGCATCAACTTCAAGAACGGGGCTAGGGTCAACGATATTGTGTTTGGTTGGTGTACCTCCAGCTAAATCTTGGCTGGTGATGGTATTTCCTGACACAGAGGTGACACGGAAGGTACCTGTGAATCGGACTGAATCGCCAACTTTTATAGAAGAATTAGTAAAAAGACCATTTAATTTTTTCGTTGGAAGACAAATAGATTACGCTTTGAGTGTCGAAGCTTCATTAAAATTAAGAGAGGTCACTTATCTAAATAGTGTTGCTTATCCTGCAGGAGAGTTAAAACATGGTACGATTGCACTGATTGAAAAGGGCGTATTTGTTTTCGCGCTTGCAACAGATAAAGAAGTATTTGATAAAACGAAAACTAATATGATAGAAGCGAAATCTAGAGGTGCCTATACGGTGTTTTTGACAACCGATAAATTAGATAATGAGGAGATTGAAGCAGATATCAAATTAATTATTCCAGATGTCGGGAATATTTTACAACCCTTAATTACAATCCTTCCATTTCAATTATTAAGTTATCAAACTGCAAAATATTTAGGACTTGATTTAGACCATCCTCGTAATTTAGCAAAGTCAGTAACAGTGGAATAAATAAAAGATGTAAAGTAAGAAAATTAGCGTTTTAAAAAGCGCTAATTTTTTGGAATCGTGTTATAATGATACTAGGAGAATCGGTAGAATATGTAATATTCTGCATTATCCGAAAGAATATTCATAAATATATGAATGGAAGGGAGTCAATATGTTAAAGACAAAAGTTGGTTACAGTGTTGAAAAAGACAGTTTTACATCAGGTAGTACAACGGCCCAGATGGCATGTGAAGGAATGGAGCCTAAAGTAGGGTTATTATTTACTTCAGTTATGCAGGATCAAACTGCAATCATAAATGGAGTAAAAAGTGTTACAAATGCTCCAATTGTGGGATGTACAAGTAGTGGAGGAATCATCGTTCCAGATGGTGTTATTTCATCAGAAAATGGTTTTTCAGGAATGATGACATTCGATGATCCTGACTTAAAAGTAGGAGTTGCTTGTCACGCTGCAGGGGACGATGCAAGAGCAATTGGACGCAAAGTTGCATTAGAAGCTGTAAAGAATGCAGGTAGTAATAAAGTACCTTCATACTTTTATATGGTAGCAAGTCCAAAAGAAGAAGAATCTTATTTAAAAGGAATTCAAGACGTGATTGGACGTGTGCCTTTCTTTGGAGGAAGTGCCGCTGACGATACAGTAGAAGGAAAATGGTCAATTTTCTGTAATGATACTGTTTTCAGTGATGGAGTAGCAGTCGTATTCTTCTATACAAATAAAAAGTTTGTAACAGAATATACAGGAGCTTATCATGAAACAGGAAAATACGGAATTGTAACTGCAGTAGATGCAAACAGAACGATTGCACAAATCGATGGAGTAAATGCATTAGATAAATACATGGAATGGACTGGAAAAACAGAAGAAGATGTAAAAGGTGGAAATTTACTTGGAGCATCTATTTTGAATCCACTTGGTATGAAAGATCCAATTGGTAATTTAACAGTGATTCGTCATCCAATGTCATCAACAGATGATCATAAAATTAATATTGGAAATGATGCTGTTATTGGAACATGTGCAATGTTAATGGAAGGAACTGTAGATGGTTTGATTGAATCAACAGGAAATGCTGTAAAAGTAGTAAATGAAGAAATGAACCGTAAGGTTGCAGGATATTTCTTAGTTCATTGTGGTGGAAGAAAATTAGGAATTGGAGACCGTATCAATGAAGTACATGAACAATTAGTTCGTGAAACAAACGGAGTTCCATTCATTACAATCTTTACATTTGGTGAATATGGATACCATGATCATAGTGCAAATAGTTGTGGAGGATTAATGTTATCATTCACAGGTATGAGCGAAGAATAAAAAGGAGGAATCTATGAAAAATTTAGTTGCAGGAGAATTTAAAGATGCAAGTAATGGGGCAGTGATTGAAGTATATAATCCTGCTACCAATGAATTATTAGATACAGTGCCAAATGCAACAGCAGAAGACGTAGACTTTTGTGTGAAAGCTGCAGTACAGGCACAAAAAAGTTGGGCAAAAGTGCCACTTCATGAACGTGGAAGAATCATTGAACGTTTTGCTGATTTAGTAGAAGAAAATGCTGAGGATTTAGCAACACTTCTATGTAAAGAAACAGGAAAACCAATTCGTGAGGCGCGTGCCGAAATTGGAAATACGAAAACATTTGCGTATGGATATGTAGAAAGAGCAAAACACATGTATGGAATTAATATTCCTGTCGGAAGTGAACCAGGTCAAGAACATACCATTCAAATGACACAACAAGAACCACTTGGGGTTGTTGCTTGTATTATTCCATTTAACTTCCCATGTGATTTATTTGGACAAAAAGTGCCTTCAGCACTTGTAATGGGAAATGCAGTCATTGTTAAACCATCAAGTACCAATCCATTAACATTACATAAATATTGTGAACTTTTAAAAATTGCAGGAATTCCTGATGGAGTTATTAATATTTTATCTGGTAGTGGAGAAGTATGTGGAAGTGCATTATCTGCACACCCTGGAGTACACTTAGTAAGTGTTACAGGAAGTACAAGAGTTGGAATGGAAACCATGGCAACGGCTAGTAAGAATTTAAGTCACGTGATGCTGGAATTAGGTGGAAATGATGCCTTTATCTTCCTAGAAGATGGAGACATGGATAAAGCCATTGAAGAAACAGTATGGGGTAGACTTTATAATACAGGACAAGTATGTTGCGCAAGTAAACGTTTCTTAATTCATAATAGTAGAAAACAAGAATTCATTGATAAAATGAAAGCAAAAATTGATACATTAAAAGTAGGAAATCCATTAGACCCTGAAACAGAAATTGGATGTCTAATTAGTGAAAAAGCTGCCATTGGCATTGAAAACCAAGTCAATAAAACAGTACAAGCTGGAGCAACCATTGTCTGTGGTGGTAGAAGAAATGGAGCTTTCTATGAACCAACTATTTTAGATAATGTAACAAGAGATATGGAAGTCGCAAAAGATATGGAAATCTTTGGACCAGTTATTTCAGTCATTGGTTTTGATACCATGGAAGAAGCCATTGAAATTGCGAACCAGTCTAATTATGGACTTTGTGGATGTGTATTTTCAGAGGATATGAAAAAAGCATTCAAAGTAGCCAATGCATTAGAATGTGGGGGAGCAGTTATCAATGGAGCAAGCTTCTATCGTTCTGCTGAAATGCCATTCGGTGGATGGAAACACAGTGGAATTGGTAATGAAGGAATTGCGACAACCCTAAAAGAAATGTCTAGAACAAAAACAATTGTTTTAAAAAATGTATTAGATTAAAAAGGTGTGCTAAGCACATCTTTTTTGGTTTCACAAAAAAGGATAGTTCATGATATAATATCTATGGTGATAATATGGGAAAACTAGAATCTTTGTATCATGAAATTCAGTCAATTGCAATCACGGAAGATTTTACAGAAAAAATGATACAGTTGTACATTGATACAAAACCAGTTTCCAATCGTGATTTTTATGCAAGTATATTAAATGGTCATCAGGAAGTTCCTACTCAGATAAATGAAAAAGAAAAAAATGCTCTTTATTTTGAAGTATGGAAAGAGTGGAAAGAAAGTATTTTGAATTTATCAGAAGAACAGTTAAAACACCCATATGATACTGACTATTCTAGTGATGAACTGATCTTTTTAAAAAATTCGATGCTAAAGTTTCCAGATACCAAAACTTGGGATGAAACGTTAACTAACTTAAAAGAGCAAGAATCACTCTATCAGTTTTTCTTTGATGAGTTCATTGGTACAGCTCATTCTAAATGGTGTCAGATAGAACGTCATAAAATAAAAATAGAGAATACCCTAAAAGGAAAAATAGGGCATCGTCTTTATTTGAATTGTAGTATGTCTGATATTCACTTTTTAATCAGAAGATTAAGAGAAAAGTTTGAAGCAAGAAATTTAGATTACCGTTTAAAATTTGATACCAGTGAAGAAACTCGTGATGATAAGGTTATTTTGTATAGCGATACAGCCCATTTAATCGACTATATTACGATTTTAAAAGAAATTGAGAGGGATTATCCAGAATTCATGAAACAAGCTTTAAATACCCCATTATTAACTGGAAAAATTGATCATTGGATTGGTTATGGAGAAGAACCTGTTTATCAGGAAGAATCTTATAATGATATGCGTAGTCATATTCTCTATCACTGTATTACAATGAGTACTTTAGAAAAATTAATCGAAGATGAATCTAGTTTAAGACAAATGGCAAAATATTTTATTGAAGTAAAAAAAATAGTACCAATAGATGATTCTGATATCGATACCATATATCAAAGATTAATCCTGAAATTAAAAGAAGAAATCAAGTGTTATTGTAATGATACTCAATATGAAACCAAAGGGTTATTAGAAATGAAACAAATTCTTTTTATGATAATGAAAAAGTACTTAGAAACAGATAGTACCTATTTAGAAAAAATAACAGACGAAATCAAAAAAGAAATGGAACGTTGTTACATTGATCCTAAGAAAATATGCTTTCATCTAGATACATTAGAAAAATTTCATCTATATGATAAAAAAGAAAGCATTGACGAAAAAACATTCTTAGATTCTCTAAAAATAACCATTCAACCATCTTATTTTCAAGTAGGAAATGGAATTTATCAAAGTATCAAAAATATTTTATATATGAAATTTACTAAA
>JAGZRP010000074.1 GCA_018381595.1 Bacillota bacterium | reverse complement strand
ATAATTGCCATTTTCGGTTTCAATATGAATATTAAATACACTGTCTGTCATAACGGACTTCATCGTTTTGATTGCATATGCAAAGATACCATACTTTGTTTTATCTTCAATATCAACATTATGAATAGTTTCTGGTAAAGATCCAACACTAAAGATATAGCCAAAATAATTGTGATTAGCCTTTCCAACATCAATAGTACTCGTAAACTTGAAACCAAGTTCCTTAATGGCTTGAGCAATATCTTAGTTGATTTCTAAAAGCTTTGTAATTAGATTTCCAGTTCCACCAGGAATAATCCCTAGTTTTGGAATGTGATTCTTTTCAGAAATCCCTGAAATAACCTCGTTTACAGTACCGTCTCCACCAAAAACAATCACTGCATCATATTTTTATTCAGAGGCATTTTGGGCAAAATGAGTCGCATCTTTGGCTTTTTGAGTAATCTTAGTCTCAACATAGTCAAAGTACTCTTTTACCTTACTCTCCAAGCTCTCTTTATAATCTAATGCTGTTTCTCCTCCAGAAGTTGGATTAATAATAATTATTACTTTTTTCATCGATATTTTCTCCTAAGGACAACTAGTCACTTTACTTTTTCAGCGCTTGCTTGTGATTATCGAATTAGTATTTCACATTACTTGTTTTTAATTGGGGATTCCTTTTCCTTATCTATTTGTTGAAGATCATCATAGTTTTTTATATTGAATGATGTAGTCGAACAATTTTTTGTCGTGTTTCGTCTGGATAGTGTTTCATGTTATGTCTCCTATTCTAATGAATATTTTAACTTATTAGGTAGGAGTGTTACAAATTTACTATACCAGAACAGAGACTAGAATTAAAATTTTTCGAATTTTAGAGGCTTATCGATTATGTTTAACATATGGATTCTTCACCATTATCACATTAGTGCCAATATATGAGTAATCATAATAAAACTGCAGTTAATGGAGAACAAGTAGGACGCCACTACCATATACTCTAGATTTCCTGTGGCAATAGAATAACCTACAGTACAAACGGGTGGCATAAGAGCTGTTGCAATAGCAACACCAGGAACAATGTTATTAGCTTCTTTCTTTCGTGCTCCAATTATTCCTGCTAAACCACCGACAAATGCTATTACAACGTCCCAAATTGTTGGTGAGGTTCTAGTAATAATTTCCGTACTTGCATAAGAAATTGGTGAAAGTAAAAAATAAAGTGTAGAGGCTAAAAGGCTTACTGCAACTTGAATAAAAAGAATTTTAAAAGACTTTTTGAGAAGTTTTGTATCTAAAATTGCTAACGCAAAGCCGACTCCAAGGATAGGTGTCATTAATGGAGAAATTAACATTGCCCCTATGATTGCTGGAATAGAATTCATATTCAAACCAATAGATGCAATCAACATCGCACACAATAAAGTGGTTAAGTCACTTTTTGATAAATCTAAATCCTCATAGATTCTATCCCTAAATTCAATTAGAGAATAAAGTTTACCATCCTTCAAAACTTTTTCCATAACAGTACTCCCTCTTTGTTAGTATGGTCAACTTTTGAAGAAGTTAATCGATATTGTTTGATCTCTTTTCTAATGAAAGGATTTCTTGAAGAAATAACTTTTTAGCTTCGTCCTCTGATGACGTTTCTAAATCGTCAATCATTATTTTTGCAACTTCTTTACGAGAGCTAGTTCCATATTCTTCTTTCAATTCATAATCAATTCTCTCCTCAAAATTGGTATAAGGATATTGACCAAGTAGCACATTGATACGTTGATCAAATTCATAATCAACCCACCACTCCTCAAACAATTCTTTGAAAGATTGCAAATCTGGTTCAGAATTCAATAGGGTTAGTGCATCCATAAAACCTGTTTTATATCCATTAATTTCTGAGCATAAACCAACGACCTCATCCTTATTAATTTTGGCCAATTCCTAACGCATTTCAAGCAAATCCATGTCTCTAAATAGTCGTTCAAAGCCCTCAGCTGTTTACTAAATTTGTCTAATTTAGTGTAATCCTGACAATTCAATGTTTCTCTAAAATCCATAATTATCTCCTTTTTTGAATTTTAAACTCCCACTGAAAATAACACAGTATCCTGTGTATCATTTAGACTTCTTTAATTGGCTAAAAATCTTATGGTCATACCACCATAATCAAAGGTTTTATTGATGAATTATTCAATTGTCAGAATGGTCTGATAATAATAACCATAATGAAGAGTATTTACAAAACTGTTCAAAAAATAACAAGAATCATATCAGAAATATACTTGCAAATATATGCAATCGATTGCAAAACGATTAACAGATTTCATCCTATTTTTTTATAAGCGAGATCATTTTCTTTGACTTATCATTTTTATTAACCTATACTATTCGCAAAGGTATATACTATATATTAATCTTATAATTGTTAAGATTAATATAAAAAATATTTTAGCTAAAATATAACTCTTTAGATTGTTTGATTTTCCAAACAATCTAACTTGCCACAATTTAGAAAGGGGAAGACATTATGATTTGGGCTATTATCGTAGGAGGGCTTATCGGTCTTATTGCAGGTGGAATCACTAAAAAGGGAGATTCCATGGGAATAATCGCTAATATCATTGCAGGTTTAGTCGGTTCATCTGTTGGACAATCACTTTTCGGTGCATGGGGACCTAGTCTAGCTGGAATGGCATTAATTCCATCAATCTTAGGAGCGGTTATTGTTGTTTCAGTAGTATCATTTTTCCTAGGGAAAAATGATTGAACTTGAACCTTTCTTGACAGGAATAGATTAAAATTCAAATTCTATTGATGAAAGGATTCAATATGTCAAAAAACAAAAAAATATTTTACCTTATTTTATGTATTTTAATCTTGACAATTTTGATTCCTATTTTGCTAGATTATCTTAAATTCAGTGGCTTAGGACTTCATTTAGTTGATTGGAATCAAAATTCCTTTTTAGAATTTTATCTTTCAAGATATATTTTCTGGGGTGCTCTAGTACTTTCAGCTGTAGTGTGGTTTCTAATGCTTGTTACACTCTTTTATCCTAAACAATATTTAGAGATTCAGTTACCTGATGTCGATGGGAACCTAAAATTAAAAAATTCAGCTATTGAAGGATTTATACGTTGTGTGGTTGCTAATCACAATTTTATAAAGGATCCTACTATTAAGGTAAACTGTCGTAAGAATAAATGTTTAGTTCACGTAGAAGGACAAATGCTTCCATCAGACAACATTATTAAACGAACTCAAATAATTAAAGATGAGATAGCTGATGGATTGAAACAGTTTTTTGGAATGAATCATCGTGTAAAACTGTATATTTCTGTAAAAGAATACAAGCCAAAACCACCACGTAAAAAAACTGTTAGTCGTGTAAAGTAAGGAAGTAAAAAAATGGAATGGTTTAAAAAATACCAATATCTACTTCTTTCCGGATTGGCGGGTGCTATCTTAGCGTGCTTCATCCTATCCTATGGTTTTTTTAAGACTTTATTTGTCTTGATTTGCGCCACTCTAGGAGTTGGAATTGGATATTATATTCAACAAAAACAATTATTTAAATAGTAAAGGAGATTTATATGTCAAATGTAGAAAAAAAAGTAGAAGAAGTAAAAGGCGAATTGACCTATGAAGATAAAGTCATTCAAAAAATTATTGGTCTTTCTTTAGAAAATGTTCCAGGTTTGCTGGCTATTGATGGAGGCTTTTTCTCAAACCTAACTGGAAAACTTATCAATACTGATAACGTTGCAAGCGGAGTCAATGTTGAAGTTGGTAAAAAGCAAGTTGCTGTGGATTTGAAAGTAGTTGTCGAATATCAAAGGAATATTCCTGAATTATACAAGAAAATCAAAGAAATTGTTGTTTCAGAAATTTCTAATATGACTAATTTGGAAGTGGTTGAAGTTAATGTAGATGTTGTTGATATCAAGACTAAAGAGCAACATGAAGCAGACTCAGTAAGCCTGCAAGATCGAGCAACTGGAGTTGTTGAATCAACAAGTAAATTTACTTCCGATAAGTTTGAAAGCGCAAAAGATAAAGTTAAAGAAGTTGCCGAAGATACCAAAGATAAAGTTAAAGGAGTTGCCGAAGATACCAAAGAGACTGCTAAAGCAAAACCAAGAGTTCACTAAATTCTTTTATGCCTAAAAAAGTTTAAAAACGTTCATTATCAATAATCTAATTTCCCAATGGAGGGTAACACTATGTCAGTAGAAGAAAAACTTAATCAAGCAAATGGTGCTATTAAAGAAGGTGTCGGAAAAGTAACTGATGATAAAAAAACCGAAAAAGAAGGAGCTGCTGAAAAAGGAGTTTCAAAAGTTAAAGAAGTTGCCGAAGATGCCAAAGATGCTGTTAAAGGAGCAATTGAAGGTGTTAAAAATATTGTTAAAAAGGACGATAAATAATTCTAAAATCGGTTGATTTTTTACTTAAAACATGGGATTACTCTACAAGAAATTTAAGGTTGTTGTACTCCTAATTACCCACTTTTAAAACAACACCAAAAACTATGACAAATCCTTAACATTACAATATTAATCAGGTGAAAAATCAGCTTTCTTTAGATTACTTTGAGATTCTTTCTAACCTCATAAGTATATTCCTTCTGATAGCATTAGCGCTCTAAAATCTGTAGTTTTGTTTAAACTATAGAAGCTAGAGTGCTTTTTATATTATTTTTAAAAAAACAAAAGCACAGATTTTACTGTACCTCAGAATGAGGTTAAATAATTGAATTAAAAAGCCATGAAAATATTATTTTTATGGTTTTTTTATTACCAAAGATAACAATTATTCGTTCTAGTAAAAAGATTACAAACACATAATAGCCTCTATTAATATCTTACTCCTACCTTCCTGTCGCAAAGAGGATACAATAAATCGAAAAAGTCATTGTTCAATATAAAGTTTTCTACCTAGATAAAAAACTGGATATTAATTTTGAAAATCATTTTAGTAATAACCTAAACTCCTACATCAGCAACGGATTTTACTCCATTAATACCAAATTAACAACTTAACTAATATCAAAAAGATCACTATATTATCGTTGATCTTTAATTTTGACTCTAAATCTTTCAAGATATTTGTAAACCTATGTGTAAATATAGCCGTCATCCCCCATATATTTTCTGTCAAGTTTCTGTAAAAAGGAATATGACGTTCACTGTACCCAAAATTATATTTTTCCCTGTTTTTTACTAGGAAAAAAGGAAAATCTTTTGCTTCGCTTAAGGTAGAAGTCACCGTATAATAAATCGGTTCTTTTGTCAACAATGTGTCAACTTCAACTGTAAAC
>JAGZRP010000073.1 GCA_018381595.1 Bacillota bacterium | reverse complement strand
TACTTCGTACTTATTTATTTAAAAAGGATTTATCTCAAGATACGATTCATTATTGGGATTTGAAATTAGTATCTATTTCTGCGCAATCAAGTGAAAAAGAACGAAACGCAGTTAGCTGTGAACGTGAAGTAGATGACATGAAAAAGGCAGAATATATGATGAAACACATCGGAGAAGAATATGAAGGAATGATAACAAGTATTTTAAACTTTGGAATGTTTGTCGAGTTAGATAATTTAATTGAAGGATTAGTAAGAGTAGATGATATGTATGGAGATGAATATTACTATGATGAATCTACCTTCCAGATGATTGGTAGAAATACAAACCATAGATATCGACTTGGAGATCGCGTTAAAGTAACCGTTGCGAATGCAAATAAAGAAGCAAAAACAGTTGACTTTGTTTTAAGTGAATTAAAAGATTTGAAAAAGGAAAAAAAGAAAGAAACATCTAGTGAGTAGATGTTTCTTATTCTGTCGAGTAAAAGGGAGTTGTTCATATGAAATTATATATTGTAAGACATGGAGAAACCGATTGGAATGCAAAAGAACTTATTCAAGGGGATACAGAAGTTCCATTAAATGAAAAGGGAAGAGTACAAGCAAATGTGGTAAAAGAAAAATTAAAAGAAATTCCATTTGATATTTGTTATACCTCTCCTTTAAGTAGAGCAAAGGATACAGCTGAGATTATTGTAGGTAACACTTGTCCTGTTTTTATCGCAAACGAACTTATAGAAAGAGATTATGGGAATATGGAAGGGACATCATTTTCCAATCTTGATCGTGCGATTTATTGGGACTATTTAAAAAATACAAATGAAAAAGGAGTAGAGCCAGTAAGAAACTTACTTTCAAGAACAAGAAACTTCTTAGAAAGCATTGTAGAAAAACATAAAGATAAAACAGTCTTAATTGTAACGCATGGTTCTACCTTACGTGCACTTCACTATGGTTTAATGGGATATACTGAGAAAGAAGAGTTTTTGAAGTTAGGTGTGAAAAATTGCCAAATATTTCAATATGAGATATAATGAGTGCATCTAAATGGGTGATAATATGGAAATAGTAAATAGAAAAGCAAAATTTGATTATGAAATTTTAGATACGTATGAAGCGGGAATTGTTTTAACAGGAACTGAAATTAAGTCACTACGTGCAGGAAATGCGAATATTAAAGATAGCTATGCTGTGATTCGAAAAGAGGAAGTATTTCTTTTAAATATGCATATTAGTATTTATAAAGAAGGAAATCAATTTAATCACGATGAGACACGTACTAGAAAATTATTGCTTCATAAAAAAGAAATTTTAAAATTACGAGATAAAGTAGAGTTAAATGGATATACCATTGTTCCTTTAAAAGTATATTTCAAAAAGAATTATGCAAAAGTATTATTAGGTCTTGGTAAAGGAAAAAAGACATATGATAAAAGAGAAGCAATTAAAAAAAGAGATACGGATTTAGAAATGAAAAAAGCAATGAAAAACCAATAGAATTATCTATTGGTTTTTTGATAAGTTTTTTTTAAGACATTTGCCTCTGCTTGATGTTCTTTTGCGATTTCATATTGACGCTCCATATGACGACGTTCTATATCTTGTTTTAAGTCTTTCATAACGTGTTGTCTAGAAAGAGACTCTTTTAACTCATTAGCATAAGTAAGACAATGTTCGTAATCTCTTTGAATTTCATCCCAAACACCTTTTACATTCCCATTTGGGCAATATAAACTTTTTGTTTTTCTATTTTCTAATAAAATGGATTCTTTTGATATATCTTCATGGATAGCATCTAAAATATCGTGGGCGAGGGCAACATGTCCCTTGTGTTCAATATGAAAGTTATTAGAACTTTGATTGAATTGATTACCGATATAATAAGTATTGATATAATGAATATGATATTTTTGACATAATGTTTGTAATGCTTGGTTGTAATTTTTAATTGCTGTTTGAAATACATTCATTTCCTCTTTGCGAAGTGCATTTGGGACATAACTACCGAGTGTATATATTTTTGTATTGGGGTTCATTTCTAAGATATGGTTGAAGTTTTTCTCAATATTAGAAATTGTTTTCTCTAATATTCCCTGATTTGCTATTTGCTTTTTTGTGTAGTAAAAGTCAGGAAGTTTGTTGCGCTTTCGATAAGCACTTTTAATTTGAAGGGGATCATTTCCATAAGCCCTCATGAGGTCATTCGCACCACTGGAGTAGATAAAGATGGGTTGTTTTGCTTGTATTAAGGTATCAGTTAGATGGATTTTATCATCACCTTCTTGAATCTGATATACAAGCTTCATGAAATCAATCACATGTTTACCAATTTCAGAAATGGTAACAGGAAAATGGAAATCACAGAGTAATTTACGAATTGCTTCTTGATAACTATAAAACTGCATATATTTGATTTCTTCTAAGCTGAGATTATTTTCTAAAAAATAATCCATATGTTCTGTTTTATTAAATAGAAGAGAAAAAGTATCAATCGCAATTGGTTTTAATGTCTCATCAGTCAGTGCATCCTTTATGATGTGAAAAAATGTATTTTTTAAAAGTTGACTACTGACATTGACACCCTGGGAATCATTCATACCAATCAATGTGATAGAATTTTCTAGATTCTTATAGAAATTACGAATTTTTTGAAATTTTTCTTGTTCTTTTAAAGATTCTTCCGTTGTCATAAAAACACCTTCTTATTGGAGCTATACTAACATTTTTCATTTTAAAAGTCAAAACTATGGGAATGATTCCCATAGTTTATTCACAATTTCCCTAATTTATTCCATTTTCTATCTATAATTCAAATGTATGATGAAATAGAAAGGAGGAATGAATGTATTTCATCAAAAATGCATGGCTAACCATAAAAAGAAATGTTGGTAGAAATTTATTAGTAGCAATTATCTTTATTGTGATTGCATGTGCTTGTACAGTTACACTTGCCATTAAAACATCCGCAAATCAATTGATTCAATCTTATGATAGTAAGTATGATATCGAAGCAAGTATCCAGTTGAATCGGGAAGCGGTGATGAAAGACTTTGAAGCTGGAACAGATAATCTGGAAAATAATCAAAAAAAATTGGAACAGATATCCTCTCTTTCTGTAGATGAAATTAAGAACTATGGAGAAAGTGATTATGTTACAAGTTATTATTATACTTATGAGTTTCAATTAAATGGAAGCGAATTAGAAAAAGCAAGTAGTGAATTTACGGAGCGAAGAGATAAAAGGCAAGAAGATGAGGATAATCAGGAAGCAGATGAGAATGAAAAGAAAATCACGCAAGGAGATTTTACAATAAAAGCCTATAACTCCTATGATGCGATGAATGACTTTATTTCAGGAAACTATAAAATAACTGACGGAGAAATCGATAGTGATTTTACCAGTCAAACCTGTATTATTCATGAAGAACTTGCAACTTTAAATGATATCAAAGTAGGAGATACGATTACACTGGTAAATCCAGATAACGAAAATCTGACCTATGAATTAAAAGTAACAGGAATTTATCAATCATCGAATGAAGATATGGATGGACCATTTCAAATGTTTTCTAACTCTGCAAATACAATCATAACAAACCAGAGCGTAGCGGAAAAAGTAACCAATGATGATGGCGAATTAAGAACACAGATTACACCAACTTATTTATTAAAAAATAAAGATGTGATTACAAATTTTGAAAAAGAGGTCTCTCAGAAAGGATTAGATGAAAACTATCAAGTAACCACTAACTTAGATAGTATTCAAAACGAAACCAAAGCTATCTCTAATTTAGGAAACTTTGCGAATATCTTTTTCATCATTACTTTTGTAATCGGAGGAATTGTATTGTTTGTAATTAACATGATTCATATTCGAGAACGTAAATATGAAATTGGTGTTCTTCGTACCATTGGAATGAAAAAGAGTCAAGTTGCACTGAAGTTCTTATGTGAGTTATTTTTAATTTCTATAACATCCATTATGATTGGTAGTGGTATTGGAGCTATGATTAGTGTTCCAACGGCCAATCAGTTATTAAAACAAGAAATAAATTCTAGTCAAAATGAACAACAACAAATTAGTGAAAACTTTGGTAGAGGCGGAAAAGGAATGGAGATGAGAAACCAAAATAACACCTTAAAACAGATAACGGAAATTCATGCTGCCGTTGATATCAGTGTTTTAGGAAAAGTACTCGTGATAGGAATTATCTTAACACTCGTAGGTGGGCTTGCAGCAATATTTAATATTGCTAGGTTCTCACCATTAGAAATATTGAGAGAAAGGAGCTAAGAGATGTCAATTTTAAAATTAGAGCATGTTTCATATAGATATGAAGAAGGAAATGATATTATCCATGATTTATCTTTGGACTTTGAATTAGGAAAAACCTATGCGATCAAAGGAAAAAGTGGAAGTGGAAAAACGACATTACTTTCTTTACTCGCAGGATTAGAAACTGCAACAGAAGGAAAAATCACCTTCGATGGAAAAGAATTACAAACCATTAATTTAGATCATTATCGTAGTAGTGAAATTGGCATTGTTTTCCAGTCTTTTAACCTTCTTCCCACCTTTACTGCAATAGAAAATGTAATACTATCTATGGATATTAACCATTTAAATATAGAGAATAAAAAAGAATATGCGTATCAATTATTAGAACGTGTCGGACTATCTAGAACAATGGGGGATAGGAGAGTTTTGAAACTATCTGGAGGAGAGCAACAACGTGTTGCGATTGCTAGAAGTTTATCTTATCAACCCAAATTAATTTTAGCAGATGAACCGACGGGAAATTTAGATTCAGAAACAGAACAAGAAATTATGAATATCCTCTCTGATTTAGCACACAAAGAAAATAAATGTGTTATTATTGTAACCCATTCTAAGAATGTTTCTAATCAAGTGGATACCGTATATGAATTAAAAAGAAAGATAACATAAAAGTACTTTTGAGTACTTTTTCTTTTTGATAATTATAACAATACCATATCAAAAATTGAGATAATACCATACACAAATATGTCAATTTACAAATTTGAATCATAAAAAAAGATGTTTCAAACATCTTTTAGCTATTTTCTTGGATGAAAGCTTTATATGCGTTTCCTTTTTCCTTGAAGCTTTTAAATTGATTATAACTAGAAGCAGCAGGAGATAGTAGGCAAATGTTATCTTTTTCTGTAATCTTTTTTGCAATACGAACTGCTTCATCTAGTGTTTCTACATAATAAAGTTTCTTCTCTGTTTTTCTTGCTTCTAGTTCTTTTCCAATATGATGTCCAGTTGTTGGCATACAGATTA
>JAGZRP010000072.1 GCA_018381595.1 Bacillota bacterium | reverse complement strand
TCGTTTCTATATGAATCTCTGGACGTTTTAACAAATCGTATAATGTGATTCCATCTGTTAATAGGGCAGTTGGAATTGTTTTTAAATATTCATTAACCTCACGCGTTGGAGTAATTTTATTTGTTTTTAAGAGTTCTATTAGCTCTTGAATTTGTGATTTTTTGGCAGTTAGCTTTGCATATTGTTCTTCATGAATAAGACCTACTTGATATCCATATTCTCTCAATCTCAAATCCGCATTATCATGTCTTAATAATAAGCGATATTCTGCACGAGAAGTTAATAGACGATAAGGGTCTCTAACCCCTTTTGTTACTAAATCATCAATCAATACTCCGATGTATCCATCACTTCTTTTGAGAATCAATGGCTCTTTTCCTAATACTTTTAATCCCGCATTAATTCCGGCCATTAAGCCTTGACATGCAGCTTCTTCATATCCACTAGTACCATTAATTTGACCTGCTGTATATAAGTTTTCAATTACTTTTGTTTCTAATGTTTGTTTAATCTGTGTCGGATATATCGCATCATATTCAATCGCATAAGCATATTTTAATATTTTTGCTTCTTCTAACCCTTTTAAACTATGTACCATTTGTTCTTGAATATCATGTGGCATACTTGTTGAGAAACCTTGAATATAAATCTCATCTGATTCTAAACTCGTCGGTTCTAAAAACAATTGATGTCTTTCTTTATCTGCAAACCTCACTATCTTATCTTCAATGGAAGGACAATATCTAGGACCAATTCCTTTGATATCATCTAATCCTCCGTACATACTTGATTTTGTGAGATTATCTTTAATAATTTGATGAGTTTTCTCATTGGTATAAGTTAAATAACAAGGGACTTGGTTTGTTACATCGTAATTTGCTTCATTATCAAAACTAAACGTATAAGGAATCATATCCCCATCTTCACGCTTTGTTTCTTCAAAATGAATCGTATTTTTATCAACTCTTTGTGGGGTTCCTGTTTTTAATCGAATAATAGAAAACCCTAATCTTTTTAATACATCACTTAAATGTTGACTAGGACGTTCTCCATGTGGACCTTCTCTATGACGTGTATCTCCAATTAAAATATCTGATTTTAAATAAGTTCCAGTAGTTAAAATGACAGTTTTACTAAATATTTTTGTTCCTTCTTCTAAAATAACTCCATTTATTTTATTATTTTCAATTATTAAATCTTCTACTAAGGATTCTAAAAGTTCTAGATTTTCTTGATTTTTTAAAGTTTCTTGCATCATTTTAGGATAGACTACATTATCTGCTTGAGCTCTTAAAGCTTGTACTGCAGGCCCTTTTTTATGATTCAACATTTTCATTTGAATCTGAGTTTTATCTGCATTTTTACCCATTTCTCCACCAAGTGCATCAATTTCTCTTACAACAATTCCTTTTGCACTTCCTCCAATGGATGGATTACATGGCATATCTGCAATATTATTGATATTTCCAGTAATTAATAATGTTTTTAATCCCATACGAGATGTGGCTAGTGATGCCTCACATCCAGCATGACCTCCACCAACAACAATACAATCATAAATCATAAGATCACGTCCTTTTTAACTTTCTTATTATATAATAGAAGTTTTTAAAATACAATAAAAACTATCTTTTAGATAGTTTGTTTTTAGATTATTTTCCCAGACAAAACTGACTAAATAATTGATGAATCAGTTCATCCTGATATGTTTTTCCAATAATAGAACCAAGCTCTTCCCATGCTGTTTTCACATCAATTTCAACCATATCAATTGGAAAATCTTGTTCAATTCCATGAATGGCATCTTCTATATGCGAAATTGCATTTTTTAAGAATGCGATACTATTCGCATTGGTCAAATAAGTAGGATCTTCTGTTTTAATTTGTTCCAATTGGAATAATTCTCTCATTTTATTTTTTACATCTTCCATTCCTTCTTGAACCAAAGCACTAATAAAAATACAATCCTTGATTGGAAGTTTTTCAATTTCTAATTTTTGTTCTAAATCTTTTTTATTAATAATAATAATTGTTTCTTTTTCTTTTAATTTATCTAAAATTTCAATGTCAGATTGAGTTAAAGTTTCATTATTATTTAAAACAAATAATACCAATTCAGAATTTTCAATTAGCTCTAAACTTTTTTGAACACCAATTTGTTCTACTAAATTATCAGATTTACGAATTCCTGCAGTATCAATGATATGAAAAGAAATCCCATCAATTCTAATCTCACCTTCAACAATATCTCTAGTCGTTCCTTCGATATCTGTTACGATTGCTTTATTTTCTTCAATTAATGCATTTAATAAACTACTTTTTCCTACATTGGGTCTTCCAATAATAGACGTTTTAATTCCTTCTTTTATCATGACTCCATTTCTACTTTCTGCTAGTATTTTTTTCATCTTATTTAAAATTTCCTCTAAAGAAGGTAAAATGTCATTATTTGTTAATTGTTTAATATCTTCATATTCAGGATAATCAATATTTACTTCTATCTGAGCAACTACTTTTTCCAGGATTTGTTGACGAATAGCTTCTATCATTTGAGATACTTTTCCATTGACTTGATTGAGCGCTAAAATGCGAGTTTCATCTGTTTTCGCATCAATTAAATCTTTGATTCCTTGGGCTTGGATAAAATCTATTTTGCCATTTAAGAATCGTCTTTCGGTAAATTCTCCTGGGCGTGCCAATCGACATCCCTTGGTAAGAAGTAATTCTAATACTTTATTAGTTGTTGCAATTCCTCCATGACAATTAATTTCCACGATATCTTCCATTGTGTAAGTACGTGGTGATTTCATCACGCTAACTAATACTTCATCGATTTCTTGCTTGTTTTCTACTATTTTCCCATAATGAATGGTATGTGAATTTACTTTTTTTAAATCTTTTCCATCAAATATTTGATTTACTATAGAAATAGAATCTTTTCCACTAACTCTTACAATAGAAATTGCTCCAACACCTAATGCTGTTGAAATTGCCACAATTGTATCTTCCATCTTACTTCCTCTTTTCTTTTTTTGGTCCAAACCCAATATATCTATGAAATTGTTTCCAATCTTTTAAAACTTCTAGAGATACACATTTATCGGAAAGCGTTACAATCCAACTTTCTATATATCTTGGTGGTTTGATATTCAACGGAAACATGTGTTTTTTTATAATATCTTCTTTCTTTTTATCCATATACATCGGAAAATATTTCCATGCATTTTGACTCGCTTCACTGGCATGAACAAATCCATGTTTTTTAAAAAATGGTCTTTTTTCAGTGCATTCTTGCCAAGGTTTATCATAAAAATCATGTAATAATCCTCCGATTGCTGCGCTCTTATAATCCACATGAAGCTTTTTAGCCATTCGATAGGCTAAAAAAGAGACTTGTAAGGAATGATCATAAACTGATATTTTTCCATGGTGTGAATATTCTTTTCTTTTTTGAAATTCAGGATGTTTTTCAATTTGTTTAATAATTTCTTGATATTCAAGAGGTAATTGTTTCTTTTTCATGATATCCCTTCTTCACAGTGATTTTAACCTAATTTTATAATTAGGTCAAGAAAAGAGAAGTATCTATGAAATAAATATCATTTACTTCATTACTTCTCTTTGTAAGCAATTGTAATATATCTTTCTTTTCCTTCTCCTGTACTATATGTTTCAATATCATCAAATTTATTTGACAAATTATGAATCATACGTCTCTGATAAGAATTCATTGGTTCTAGCTTAATATCCATTTTTGTTCTTTGAACTTCTT
Source organism: Bacillota bacterium (assembly GCA_018381595.1). Lineage (GTDB taxonomy): Bacteria > Bacillota_I > Bacilli_A > RF39 > UBA660 > UMGS2016. The sequence continues at coordinate 1,544 of JAGZRP010000072.1, read as the reverse complement.
TCATCAACTTTTTCATTTCATATTCAAAATTATGTTCTTGCTTTGCTCTATAATTTGAAGCATCTACATGAATATGTAATGGATATTCAATATTGTTTTGTACCGCTTGTTTTAATAAAACTTGAATCGCATTTAATGTTCTTCCATCTTTTCCAATTAAAATTGCATTATTTGAAGATACTAATTGAATTTGAAAGTTATCTCCCTCTACACGAATTTCGACTGCAATTTCCAAATCCATTGTATCAGATAGTTGTTTAATAAATTCTTTTATATATGCGATAATATCTTCTTTTTTATAAGCTGTTATTTGAAATTTTTTAGATTTAAATAATTTTCCACTTTCTAATTCAGTGATTTGATAATATAACTCTTCCTCTGAAACATTTAGTTCCTTTACGGTTTCTTGAATTAATTCGTCTTTTTCCTTTGATTCAAAAACATATTTCATCATGCAGCTTTTCTCCTTTTAACCCATATATTTTGTAAAATAGTAAATCCACTATTTACAATCCAATAAATTGCAATTCCTGTTGATAAAGTAAGAGATGCAATTCCAATAAAGATTGTCATAAAGTTTGACATCATTTTCATTTGTTTCTCTTGTTCTTTACTCATACTAGCACCACTATTTAATTTGAATGAGTAATAACTTGTTAAAATAACTAAAACGATAAAGATAAGATATAGTATTTTTCCATGAGATAATGCAGTCATTGGATTTGTTCCTAATTGGAATCCTAAGAATGATGATTCAAAAATAGCAGGAAGACGATTCATCGCTTCATAGAAAGCAAAGAATAAAGGAATTTGTAATAATGAGAATAAACAACTACTCATTGGATTAATTTGATATTTTTGATAGATTGCTAACATTTCCTGATTCTTTTGCATCATACTATTTTGATCTGTTTTATTTGTATATTTTTTTTCTAATCTCTCTAACTCTGGTTGTGCCTTTTTTAAATTTTCTGATTGAAGCGCTGCTTTTTTAGTAACAGGCATCGTTACAATTCGGATTAATAAAGTGGTAATAATAATGGCAACTCCATAATTTTTAAAGAATTCTCCGATTTGAATAATAATCCACGCTAATGGTTTTACAAAGATAGTTGTCCAAATACCTTCGTATTCACCAGCCACAATTGGCATTTCAGAACACTTTGGCATTTTATCTAAATCAATCTTATTTTTTTTATACAACGCTATCGTTTCTTTTGATTCTGGCTGACATAAAATATTCTTTGTCAAACTTTGTCCGGTTGTCTTATTTTGAACTGCCTTTCCTTTTGAATCTTTTAATATGGTTGTACAACCAGTTAAGCTGAATACCAATAATATCATAATTAATATTTTCTTTAAATTGTTCTTATTTTTTTTCTTCATTTTTATTTGTTCCTTTCACTAATTTTAATTGTTTTAAAGCTTCTAATAATTCATTTTCATTTTTCTGATAATCATTATCTAAATAATTTTTTCTGACAATAATAATACAATTAAAATTATTCTCATAGTGTACTTTATCAAGCATAGAACGTAATTGG